>JBIOEK010000303.1:0-5273 GCA_044445925.1 Hyphomicrobiales bacterium | reverse complement strand
GTCCCGGGCGGCATATCGACCACGAGCACGTCGAGCGGCTCCCTGGCGACCTCGCGCAGCATCTGGTGGACGGCGCCCGCGACCATCGGCCCCCGCCAGACCATGGCGGTCTGCTCCGAAACCAGGAACCCCATCGACATGATCTTCAAGCCATAGGCTTGCAGCGGCTGGATGACCCGGCCTTCGCTGATTTCCGGCTTGCCGGTCAGCCCGAACAGGCGCGGCATGGAGGGTCCGTAGATATCGGCATCGAGAACCCCGACGCTCATCCCCTCGCCCGCCAAGGCGAGCGCGAGATTGGCCGCCGTCGTCGATTTTCCTACGCCGCCCTTGCCGCTCGCGACCGCGATCACGCGATCGACCCCGATGATCGGCGTTCGCGAGCGCATCGCGGAGGTCCGCGCGCTCACGGGACGCCCGCCCGGAACGCCAGTAGGAGGAGATGCCTGCGCTTGCCGCTCGGCCGTCAAGGCGACGAGCACGGTCTCGACGCCCTTCAGCGCCTTCACGGCGCGCTCGGCCGAAAGCCGCACCGCTTCGAGCTCGGCCGAGCGCGCCGGATCGCCGGTGATCGAAAAGGTGACGCGCCCGCCCGAGATCAGGACGTCCGAGAGAGCTCCCGAACCCGCCAGCGAGGTCTTGCCATCGGGCCCGGCGACGCTCGCCAGCGCGGTCATGATCTCGTCCTTCGTCAACATGAGGCAACCTCCGAAGGCCAGCGGTGCGAAGCAAGCGCGTCAATGCAAAGATCTAGGGCCTTCGTCCGATTCCGCCATCCGGGAAAGGGTCTAGCTCGCGCCCCAAGCGACCACAAGCACACGCCATCGTGCGCATCGCCGTTCGCCGGCTTGGTTGCCAACATGGCGACATCCTCGCTTTATCGGGTATAAGCGCCCGATGCCAGCGTCAATGAATGGCGCGGCATGGGTCGGCGGATTTCATCGACTGGGGTCTTCGACGGAACTCATCAAGGGACCGACAGCATACGGGGCCGGGAGGAATTGCGCTGCCTATCGACACTGCACCACCGGCCTTGCATGACGGCTTGACCGGCGCGCACCGGAAAGACCGATCATGTGGGCGCACCATGGTCCTTGCCGCGCTCTGCGGCTTGGCACTCGCAGCGGCTTCGAGCGTCAGTGGCGCGCCGGTCGATCCGACCAAGCCCCAAGACGAGAAGGCATTGGTGCTCTTGACCGAAGCTGCGCACCCTCCTTACGCCTATTTGGACGCCAAGGGCGAACTGGTGGGCTTCGAGATCGAGCTGATGAATGGCGTGTGCGCGCGCATCAAGCGGTCATGCCTCTTCAAGCACCGCGAATTCGATCGCCTCATTCCCTCGCTCCTCGGCCGAAAGGGCGACGCCATCGTCTCGAGCTTCGAGATCACCGATGAGCGCCGTGAGAAATTCACGCTGTCTGAACCCTATTTCCGCATGCCGGTCCTTCTCGTCGCCCGCAAGGATGCGTTGCCGAGCGCCCTGACGCCGGAGGCGCTTGCCGATCTCTCCATCGGAGCGCTGCGCGACAGCCCCTTCTCGAGCCTGGCCGAAGAGCGCTTTCCAAGCTCGCAGCTCAACACTTATGCGACCCAAATCGAGGCCAATCTCGACCTCGCCGCCGGCCGCCTCGATCTCGTGATCGGCGACGAAATGAGCCTGCACGACTGGTTGAAATCGTCCCCCGAGGGCAGTTGCTGCGCGGCGGCCGGCCGCGTCGAGGATCCGGGGCTCGTGGCGGGCGAAGGCTTCGCGGTGGTGATGCGCAAGGGCGAGGACGACCTCAAGACCAAGATCGACGTAGCGCTCAAGGAAGAGCGCGCCGATGGCAGCTATGGGGCGATCGCCCGAAAATATTTCGATTTCGACCTGCCGTAGACGCGCCATCGAGCCTTACGCATCGAACTTGGTATGGGACTTGCTATGGGACTTGGCATCTTATTTGCGAAGGCGTCTAATGCCCGTACAGCATGCACGAAGCGGCGCGCCGTCCGCAAACGGCGAAGTTGAGGAAGCTGAGATCGAGGAGGTAGCACATGAAGAAAACAAAGCTTTTGGCCCTGTTTGGACTGGCCGCCTGTCTGGCGGCATCATCGGTGAGCGCCAAGGAATGGAAGACGTTGCGCTTCGGAACTGACGCCACCTATGCGCCCTTCGAGAGCGTCGATCCGTCGGGCAAGATCGTCGGCTTCGAGGTCGATTACGGCATGGCCCTGTGCGAGAAGATGAAGATCACCTGCACCTTCCAGAACCAGGATTGGGACGGCGTCATCCCGGCGCTGCTCGCGGGCAAGTTCGACGTGATCTTCTCGAGCATGAACATCACCGATGAGCGCAAGAAGAAGGTCATCTTTTCTGATATGTATTACGCGACGCCTCCGGTCTTCGCCGCGCAGGCTTCGAACAAGAGCGACGATGTCACACCCGCGGCCCTCAAGGGCAAGACCATCGGCACGCAATCCTCGACCATCCATGCCAACTATCTCGAGGCCTTCTACAAGGAGTCGCAGATCAAGCTCTATCCGACGCAGGACGAGCCCAATCTCGACCTCGCCAGCGGGCGTATCGATTATGTCGTGGGCGACGGCCTCGTCGAGCAGGACTTCATCGAGAAGAAGGGCAATGGCTGCTGCCGCGTCGTTTCGGAGATCAAGCGCGTTCCGGGCATCCACGGAATTGGTGTCGGCGCAGCCTTCCGTCCTGAGGACACGGATCTGCGCGACATGTTCAACAAGGCAATCGCCGATCTCGACGCCGACGGCACCTATAAGAAGATCGAGATGAAGTACTTCAAGTCCGACATCCGCGGCAAGGCGCTCAACTAGGCATCATTCCGAAAAGCTTGCCCCTGGCGAACGGCGTCGGTGGCCACTTCTTTTCGGGTGCCATGGCGCAAGCTCAAATACCACGGGCAAAGGTGCGTGCGATGGCCCACGCATTTTTGCCTAAGCGCCCGACCTCGACGCAGCTTCTAGACGCTAGCTAAAGGAGCGAGGCATCATGAATTGGTTCGGCCTCCTCTTCGGACCGAATGGTTGGGCGCCCCTTCTGTTGGAGGGCGCCGGGGTCACCATCGCGCTTGCGGTGGTGACGGTGCCTTTCGGGTTCGGCGGGGGACTTGCGCTCGCGGTGCTCAAGCTGTCGACGCACAAGGTGGTGCGGGCCTTCTGCAACGCCTACACCACCTTTTTTCGCGGCATCCCCGACCTTCTGTCGCTGTTCATCGTCTATTTCGGCCTGCAGGCGCTGCTCGACGCTCTCGGCAGCAGGCTAGGCGTCCATGTCGAGCTCAGCGCCTTCGTCGCCGGCGTCATCGCGCTGAGCGTCGTGATGGCGGCGTATTCGAGCGAAGTGTGGGTCGCCGCGCTCAAAGCCGTGCCGAAGGGCCAGCACGAAGCCGCCAAGGCGCTCGGGCTCGATCCCTGGCGGACCTTCAGGCTGGTCCTGATGCCGCAGCTCCTGCGCATAGCGCTGCCGGGCCTCGGCAATGTCTGGATGGTGCTCCTCAAGGACACCTCGCTGATCTCGACGCTCGCCGTGATGGACCTGTTGCGCGCCGCCAAGGAAGCCTCGGACGTCACCACCCGGCCGATCCTGTTCTACTCCGCGGCGGCGGCGGTCTATCTCGTCTTCAGCATCGTGTCGGGCCTGGTCCAGGGAACGCTCGAGCAGCGGGCCAATCGGGGGTACGCGTGATGCTCGAAGGTCTTTGGGACACGCTCGCGACGATCCTCAACTTCGAGATGATGTCCCGCTATGGCTGGCGAATAGTCGATGGGGTGTGGACGACGATCGAGGTGGTGTCGCTGTCGGTCCCGCTCGGCCTCCTGATCGCCTATCCGATCTGCATGGCGCGCATGTCGAAAGGCCGCATCCTCTCGACTGCGGCGCTCTGCTACGTCACCTTCTTCCGCGGCACGCCGCTTCTGTGCCAGCTCTACCTCATCTATTACGGCGCCGGCGAAATCCGTTCTTTCCTCACCGATATCGGCGTATGGTGGTTGTTCCGGCAGTCCTTCTTCTGCTGCATATTCTCGTTTTCGCTCAACACCGCCGCCTATCAGGCCGAGATCATCCGCGGCGCGCTGTCCTCGGTGCCCAAGGGACAGATCGAGGCCGCTGCGGCGCTAGGCCTGTCGAACTTCCGCATCTCGAGGCATGTGGTCTGGCCTCAGGCCTTCCTCGTCGCGCTGCGTCCTTTCGGCAACGAGCTGATCGCCATGATCAAATCGAGCGCGCTCGCGGCCTTCGTGACCTTGCTCGACCTGCTCGGCCAGACGCGCTTCATCTTCGCGCGCACCTTCGACTTCCTCATCTATGTCTATGCGGCGATCATCTATCTCGCCATGGTCGAGGCGATCCGCCGCATTTGGGACTTGATCGAGCGGTCATGTTCAAGGCATCTCGTGGTCGCAGATACGCGGACATCACGAGGTCAAGATGAAAGTCTCATTTCTCGGGCTGGGAGTCATGGGCTTTCCCATGGCGGGTCACCTCAAAGCCAAAGGGCATGAGGTCACGGTCTATAACCGCAGCGCCGCCAAGGCCGATGCCTGGGTCAAGAAACATGGGGGCCTGAGCGCGAGAACGCCGCGCGAGGCCGCCATGGGATGCGATATCGTCTTCGCCTGCGTGGGCAATGACGACGATGTGCGCGCCGTGACCACCGGTGCTGACGGCGCCTTCGCCGGCATGGCCAAGGGTGCGATCTTCGTCGACCATACCACGGCCTCGGCCGAGATCGCCCGCGAGCTGCACGGCTTGGGAGCCAAAGGCGGCTTGGGCTTCATCGACGCGCCGGTATCGGGCGGTCAGGCGGGCGCCGAGAACGGCGTCCTCACGGTCATGTGCGGTGGTGACGAGGTGCCTTACGCCAAGGTCGAGCCGGTCATCGCTTCCTATGCGCGCTCATGCCGCCTCATCGGGGCGCCGGGCGCGGGCCAATTGACCAAGATGGTGAACCAGCTCTGCATCGCCGGCCTCGTCCAGGGGCTCGCCGAAGGCATCCATTTCGCCAAGCGCTCGAAGCTCGATGTCGAGGCCGTGCTCGATGTCATCTCGAAAGGCGCGGCAGGTTCCTGGCAAATGGAAAACCGGGGCAAGACCATGAACCAGAACAAGTTCGATTTCGGCTTCGCCGTCGATTGGATGCGCAAGGACCTGTCGATCTGCCTCGCCGAGGCGCGCCGCAATGGCGCGCAGCTCCCGGTAGCCGCGCTCGTCGACCAGTTCTACGCCGAGGTCCAGAAGCTCGGCGGCCGCAGATGGGACACCT
>JBIOEK010000302.1:0-5305 GCA_044445925.1 Hyphomicrobiales bacterium | reverse complement strand
TCTCTTGAGCTCGCGGGGCCTGTCGATCGACGCGATCCGACGCCTCAACCTCGTAGGCAATGCCGAGTTCGACCCGCTCGCCGGGCCGCCGCAGCCCTGGACGCGCCTTCTCATCCTGGCGGGGCTCGTACAGAATCCGGCGAACCTCTCGCCCGAGGACCGGGTTCTGGAGAAGTTCTCCGACCGCTTGCGCGTGTTCCCGGCGCGCGGCTCGCGCGTCATCAATATCGAGTTCACCTCGGCCGATCCGCAGCTTGCCGCCGAGGGCGCCAATGTGATGGCCGACCTCTACCTGAAGGTGCAGGAGGGGGCGAAGAAGACCTCTGCCCGTTCGGCCGGCGCCTGGCTGTCGGGCGCCATCCAGCCCTTGCGCCAGAAGGTCGACGAGGCCGAGGCCAAGGTCGAGGCCTTCCGCGCCGCCAACGGATTGCTGATGGGGGCGAACAACATCACCATCAATACCCAGCAGCTCGCCGATCTCAACACCCAGCTTGCCAATGCGCGCGCCGTGCAGGCCGACGCCCGCTCCAAGGCCAAGCTGCTGCGCGATATGATCCAGGCCGGCCGCCTGCTCGACATCTCCGAAGTCGCCAACAACGAGCTCATCCGCCGGCTCAGCGAGCAGCGCGCTACGCTCTCGGCACAGATGGCGCTCGAAGGGCGGACCTTGTTGCCGCAGCATCCGCGCATGAAGGAGCTCGTGGCCCAGCTCGCCGACCTCGACAAGCAGATCAGGCTCGCCGCGGAGAAGACCGTGCGCGGCCTCGAGAACGACGCCCGGATCGCCGGCTCGCGGGTCGACAGCGTCAACGCCGCGCTCGACGAGCAGAAGAAGACCTCTTCGCTCGGCAATGAGAAGGAAATCCAGCTGCGCGCCCTCGAACGCGACGCCAAGGCTGCCCGCGATCAGCTCGAGGCCTATATGGCGAAATTTCGCGAGGCTTCCGCGCGCGACGACGACAAGGCGGTGCCGCCGGATGCGCGCGTCATCGCGCGCGCCCTGGCGCCGTCGACCCCCTCCTTCCCCAAGAAGATCCCCATCATCTCGATCGCTACGCTCGCCACCTTGGTGCTCTCGGTCGCCGGCGTGGTCGCAACGGAGCTCGCCTTCCCGGCCAAGGGTCGGGAGCCGCGCCTGCCCGACCCGGCTCGCGGCGCGAGGTTCGGGACGCGCAGGGTCGAGCCTTCGGCCGAGGCCGGCCAGCCCTCGCCCGAAACCCTCATGGAGGGAGCGCTCGCCGCCATGCCGGACATCGCGACTTTCGGGGAGCAGCAGCCGAGCGCCCCTGGCGGGGAGGCCGCTTCGCCCGAGGAGGTCGCCGCACAGGCGCCGGTCGAGCCCGAGGCCGGCGCCTCCGAGCGCGCCGATCCGAGGCTTCCCGAAACGACCGAGATCGCCGGCATTGCCGCCCATATCGTCTCGCTCAAGCCGCAGGGGAGGGGGGTGATCGTGCTCCTGAGCCGCGCTAGCGCTGGGGATGGCGCGCCTTCCCTGGCGCTGCCGCTCGGGCGCGATGTCGCCGCGAACTGCAGAACGGTTCTCGTCGATCTCGATCGGCATGCCGACAACCTGTCGCGGGATACCGGCCTCGCCGAGGCGCGCGGCGTTAGCGATCTGATGGCCAATGAGATCGGCTTCGCCGATGCCATTCACCGCGACCCTTCATCCTCCCTGCACATCGTCCCGGCCGGTGTCTCGCCCCCGCAGCCCGATGATCAAGTGGGCGGACGCGATCTCACCGTCGTGCTGCAGGCCCTGGCGCAAACCTATGACGCCGTGCTGGTCGATACGCGCTCGATCGAAGAGGCCGCGACCATGCGCGCCCTGATCGCCGCGGTCGACGTGACCCTGATCGTGCGCGGCGAAGCGGACGAGGCCGCGATGGCTGCGACGCTCGAGCGTTTTGCCGCGGAGAAGCCCGCCTTGCTGCTCGCGGTCGAGCCCGCCGCCAATGACGACCCGGCGCCGCCCGCCGAAGCCGCCGCCTGAAGCGCTCCACATTCTCCTTGGCCGCCAGGGAGGCGGCCCCTATAACCGGCGGGTCACGCGGGCGTGGCGAAATTGGTAGACGCAACGGACTTAGACACAACTTGAGTGCTCTCCGGGAAACCGGACAGTAGAACTGCCCAAATTCGGGGAAACCTGTGAAATGGCAATCCCGAGCCAAGCCCGGAGACGGGAAGGTGTAGAGACTAGACGGGTAGCGCCTAAGGCATGGGTCCGGGTCCGGCCCATGCTAGGGCGAAGGGATAGTCCAGACCACGAACTCGCCGATGCGAAGGCTGAGGAGAGGCGGCGAAAGCCGTAGCTGGTAAGAAAATCCGTAGGGCAGAAATGCCTGTGCCGGTTCAAGTCCGGCCGCCCGCACCAAGCTTCGAGATCGGCGATATTCGGGCCGTCGGCTGCGATTATGCGCCGCCTCGGCTCCCCGCTCGCGCGAGCATCTCGCCGTAGAGGGAGATGAGGCGTGCCGCGTGAGCGGCCGGCGTCGGCGGATCGCGCCAATAGGCCTCATAGGCCGCAAGGCCGAGCCGCCGCGCCGTGTCGTCGTCCTTCAGTCGGCGCATGCAGGCCGCAAGCGCTTCAGCCTCCGGTTCGACGACGAAACCGCTGACCTCGTGCTGCACCCGTTCCGCGGCTCCGCAGCGATTTGACGCGATCGAGGCAACGCCCGCCGCCGCCGCCTCAAGGACCGTGAGCGGACCGGTTTCGTACCAAAGCGAGGGCGCAACGACCGCGCGCAGGCTGGCCCCCAAGAGCTTGTCGATCTCGTCCCTCGACCGCCAGCCCGAAATCTCGGCTTGCGGGTTTGCGGCCCTGATCTCCGCTTCGGCCGGCCCGTCGCCGATGAACAGGATCGGTGCGTCGGCGAGCCTTGCGGCGCGGGCCGCGACCACGGCCCCCTTTTCCTTCGTCAACCGCCCGATGAAGGCGAAGCGCGCCATGGCCTCGATGGCCGCGGCCTTGCCTTTGGCGAGCGCGATCGGATTGTCGATGCGGTGATGGCGAAGCCCGCCCGGCAGGAAGCCAATCATGGTGTCGCGGCCGCGATCCGAGACATGGACGACGTCGAATTCCTTACCGGAGATCGCGGCTCTCGTGGCGAAGCCGCGTGCCACGCGCACGGCCTTGTGGGCGTAGGACCTCGGATCGCAGCCCGCCGCGAGGCAGTGCAGCGAAAGCGGCTTCAAGGCGCAGGGCGCCTCGTGCTCGAAACGGTAATAGACGCCGTTCGGGCAGCTCAGGAAATAGTCATGGGCGGTCACCGCCAAGGGCATGCCGGAGGCGAGCAGGGGCTCGACGATCGAGGGCGAGAAGGCTCGCGTCCATTGATGCAGATGCAGCACCGTCTGGCCGCCCTTGCCGAGCGGGGGGAGGATCTCGGAAAGTCTGCGCGAGGCTTCCCGGTTCCAGATGCCCTTCACCGCCCCTTTCGCGGGCGAGAGCTCCCACACATCCTTGAGACCTAGCCCGACGCGCCGAATCGAGGGGCGGTCGAGACGCCCGTCCTCGCCTTCGACCGAATGTACGAAGGTGACCGCGACCCCGGCATCCGCGAGGGCGAGCGCCGATTCGATCGCGACCTTGGGAGCCCCCCCGCTCGGAACCGCGAAATCGCTGAGGATGACGGCTTTCATCAAGGTCCGGGTCACAGCTCTTGCGGCCGAGGTTGGAGCGATCGTGCCAGGGGTGAAGGTGAGTTCGTCAAGACCATGCTTTCGACCCGCCGATGGGCCGCGAGCTCCTCGCCCGTCTCGGCCCCGGACAAGGCGACTATCATCAAAGAGGTTATTGGCCGGTCAAGATCGGCTCCATGGATCACGCACCGCGCCGCAGCCATGCCCGGTCGGCGATCTCAGCGCTCCCTGAAGATGTCGATGTCGAAATAGTCCTTGCCATCGTAGGATTTGCCCGAGATCCGCTCGCCATACGCCTCCGCCTTGTAGGTGAGATGCACGGTGCCGCCGATCCCCGTCTGCTTCCATTTGCAGTCGGCGACCTCGAAAGTGTTGCCGCTCAACTTGCAATCATAATATTCGCCCTCCGGCACATTGTCGGTCGTCCATTTGATCGCTAGGCGGCCCCCGTCGAGGCTGATGTCGTATTTCGATCTTCCCCGAAAGCCGGTCCAGGTCTTGCCCAGCCAACCCACCCCGCAGCCGCAAAAACCAGCTTCCGGCCATTGTTTGGTCGCGTGGATGGCGACCATCCATTGCCTCATGAGCCCGGTAAACGCCTCCTGCGACATCGGCGGCGGTTGCGGGGCGAGGTAGTCCTGGCCGCGCTTGCCCTCGAAGCCCAGAGTGACCAGCACGTCGTTGCGCACATGGTCGAGCATGGCGTCTCCCTCCCTGTGCGAGCGCTTGAGCATCACGCAGGCCCTGACGGGGTCGGCGGTGCCCCACTTGGTCGAGGAAGCGGGGTGCCAGCGCCCAGTGTTGAGGGACGAGTCGCGCTCGTCTTGGGGCGTTTGCGCGTCCATCGCTTGCGCACCAGCTCGAGGGCGCGGTTATGGCAGGTTTGGCAACCCTCGAATGTCTTCAGCTCGGCAGGGTTCTGCACCCCGCCGACGCCTTTGCCGTGCAAGGTGGCGGCCGAAGGCGCGAACACGTCGAGCTTGCCGTGGCAGTTGCTGCAGCGCGGGTGCTGGAGCACCGGCAGCATTTGGCTGAAAATGGCGAGGGCGTGATTGTTCTCCTCGGGCGTGATCTGACATCCCGACCCGAGCTGCTCCGCCGGAATGCTGGCGGTCATCAATGCCGTAGAGAGGCCTGCCGTCGCGATTGCCAATAAGACGAGGCGTGTCATCGCGCGGCCCGCGGCAGGTCCTCGCCGGCCGGGCCCGGGCCCTCGGTCACCCAGCGAGACAGGCCAAGCGCTTCCGATGGGTGCCATCGATCCCTCCCTCCCCGCTCGGGCGGCCACGGCCGACCCCGAGAGCTTGCATCCGCCGTCGGGTCGCTGCCCGACACGCAAGAAAAGCCGCGAGCGCCTCGCACGCCCTCCGAGCGCGAACGCATGAGAAACCACCCCCGGAACGAAGGGCGGCGGCGGAGCATTTGTCCCCGGGCGCGCAGTATGCGCAGCTTCGGAATTTGAGTCCATTATCGGGATGCCGGCAGATCGGGCGCTCACGACGCGCACGAACCGCTCCGCGGCTGTTTTCATTTTCGTCGCAATCGCTATAAGCGGGGCTTCGCTGCGGGCGTGGCGGAACTGGTAGACGCGCGGGACTCAAAATCCCGTTCCCCCTAAAGGAGTGTCGGTTCGATTCCGACCGCCCGCACCAACAGGCCGCGCAAG
>JBIOEK010000301.1:0-5327 GCA_044445925.1 Hyphomicrobiales bacterium | reverse complement strand
GTGAGCCTGGTGCGCGAGGAGCTGACGACGGGACCGTGAATATCGCCCAGGTCAGAAGCTCGAGGGTCAATGCCTGCAAGCTCATGGCTCACCCGATATTCGTCCGCCGGCGTTTGAACCAGCCTTGCCCGGGCGATGCCCGAGCCTCTGCGACGCCCGACCCGCTCTAATGAAGCCCTTCCGTCGCCGCGGCGCTCGGCGAGAGCGAGGCGCGATCATGGTCGGCGGAGATCTTGAGCTCCTGATGCTGGACCACATGTCCGACATAGGCGAGCGCGAAGCTGATCACGCTCCCGGCGAGAAGGACGCCGAGGATCACCGGAAAGAGCCGGTCGGGTTTCGCAGGTTCAGCCGCGGCAGGTTCGCTCGTCACCGGACATCTATCCCTTACTTATACGGCCCAGACGGCGATCGCGCCGGGGGTCGTGGCGACATTGCATCGAAATGAGGGCGCACACAACCGCAGAATGCAATAACCGGCAAAGGAAGACTGCCGCCGGCTTTCACCGGAGAGGGATTCGCGCCAAGCTATGCGAATCGCAGGAAGGACCGCATTCGTGGTGAGCGCTTATCGGGCCGGGCATGTCAGCGCTTTCGGCTGAGCCGGCATTCGCAAGAGCAGAGCGGCGCGCGTCCGGGGCGATTCGATCGATCGGCCCCCCTGGGCCGAGCCCCCGTCAGCTCCGGGCTGGATCTGGTTCCACCAGGCGTAGCTTGGCTCCTGCTTTCCGCGGCGCGGCGCCTTCCCGCACCTGCGGGCGCGGCGGGCCGCCCGTCGGCTTGCCCTTCGTGCCGACCTGGAAGCGGCTGATCAGGCCGGTCAATTCCTCCATCTCGCGCGACAGCTTCTGGCTCGCCGCCGTCGACTGCTCGACCATGGCGGCGTTCTGCTGGGTCACGTGATCCACCTCGCCGACCGCCGCATTGACCTGGCGCAGCTCGCTCGCCTGCTCCTCGGCGCTCGCGGCGATTTCGGCCACCGCCTTGTTGGTCTCGACCACCTGCCCGACGATCCGCTGCAGCGCTTCGCCCGTCCGCGCGACGAGCTCGACGCCTTGGCCGACCTGCTTCGTGGACTCCGCGATCAGGTTTCGGATCTCCTTCGCGGCCTCGCCCGAGCGTTGCGCCAGCAGGCGCACCTCCGAGGCGACCACCGCAAAGCCGCGGCCCGCATCCCCTGCTCTCGCCGCCTCAATGCCGGCGTTCAAGGCCAGGAGGTTCGTCTGGAAGGCGATGTTGTCCATGACGCCGATGACCTCGCCGATGCGCCGCGAGGCGCCTTCGATGCCGTTCATCGCATCGATCGCCAGGCCCACCACCGCCATGGATCCCTCGGCTTCCGCCTTGGCGTCGGCGAACGCCTTCTGGGCGTGGCTCGCTCCTTCGGCGCTCCTCTTTCCGGACGCGGTGATCTCGTCGAGCGAGGCGGCCGTCTCCTCCAGGCTCACCGCTTGCTGCTCGCTGCGGCGCGACAGATCGCCGGCGGCGCTCGATATTTCCTGGGTTCCGGAGCGGATCGTGGTGGCGCTCTCGCTGATGGCCAGCATCGCCTCCTGCAGCTTTTCGACCGAGGCGTTGAAGTCGTTGCCGAGCTTTCGGTATTCGGCGGCCAAGCGATCGGCCAGCCGGAAGGTCAAGTCGCCATTGGCGAGCTTGGCCAATCCTTCGCCGAGCAATTCGACCGCGAGCGCCTGTTGCTCGGTGACGGCTGACCGCGCCTCCTCGTTGCGCCGGCGCTCTTCCTCGATGAGCCGCTGTTGCTCGGCCGCATCCGTCTCCAGCCGCAGCTTCTCGATCCCGTGCTCCTTGAGGGTCTCGACCGCAAGCGCCATGTCGCCGAGCTCGTCATTGCTGGCTCGCCCCTGGCGAAGGGTCTGTGCGTCGAAGCGGCCTGCCGCGATGGCGAGAATCGCGGCATGGATCTGCCCCAGGCGGCGCAGCAGCCCCCCGCCGACATAGAACCAGGCGATCGTCGCCGCGACGGCGAGGCTGACGGCAACCAGGACGATCAGGATCAGCCGGCTTTGGCTGATTGAATCCTGGGACGTGGCCATCGCGCCCGACGAGGTCTCATGCGCCAGTTGAACGAGGCGCTGCACGTCGCCAGCGAGCGCAGCGGCCCTCCCCCGGTTGGCCGCGACGAGACGGCGCCCGCGCGCGATCAGCTCCAATTCGGAAGCCCGGGTCTCGAAGATCCCCTCGCCCGGCTTGGCAAAGCCCAGCAAGGCATCGAGCCCCGCGCGCATCTCGCGCGTCTCCTTGGAATCCAGCAGGACGGAAGCGGCTTTCCTTGCCCTTTCGACGGTGGCGATCAGCCGGTCGCGCAGCGGGGGCAAGAGATCGGCGCTGCGCACCAGCGAGACTTCGGTCAAAAGGCCGAGCATCATGTTGCTTTCGGCCCTGAGCTGCGAAAGCGACGCCAGGTCGGAGGTCTCGACATCGCCGAGCTTCTGGAGCGATGTCGCAAGCTCCTTCGGATCCTTGATGTCGCCCGCCGATTGCAGGCCGAGCATCAGGTTGAACACGGCGGCATCGACCATCGGGATCAGCTTCCCGTCGAGCCCGCGATGCACGGAGGAAAGCTCGCTCACGCGGCCCTTCAGCTTGGCCGCCAGCGCCAGGCGCTGGCCGAGCACATCCATGAGCTGGTCGGCGCCTTGGCCGAGCTCCTTGAAGTTCGTCTGCAAGCCTTCCGCGATCGTCCGCCCGATCGAACTCGCAAGGATCGTGTCGAGGCTTGCGCCGATCTCCTTGCGCTTGGCGCGAAGCTGATCGGAGCCCGCCGCGAGCGCTGCCTCGTCATCGGCCGAAAGCAGCTCCGAGGAGATGGTCGAAAGCTCCGCCGTCTGGCGCGCCAAGGCGAGGGCATGCTCCATGGCCGGGATGCCCTCGACCTTGATGCGATCGAAATTGCGGCCGATGCGGTCATAGGAGAGGAAGGCGACGGCGCTGGCGACGACCGTGAGGCTCGCCACCACGGCGAAGGCGCCGAACAGCCGCCCCCTTATGCCGAAACGAAGGCGCCGGCGCGAGGACGGCGCGGACTTTTGGCCCGCGCTCGAGCTGGAGCTCTCCATGGCGTTCCCCCTGGAATCCGGCGGCCTGCGAGGCGCGGGCGAGCGGCGCTAGCCGCCCACTCCGCTCAGGGTCGTGACGGCCTTGAAGGAGCCGTCGGGCTGGATCACGGTGAGGAAGACCGCGTCCGAGCCGCGATTGCCGGTCGCCCCGAAGGCGAGCTTGAAGCCCTCGAAGTCGAAGCTGCTGCCGGCGATCGCCTCCAGGAAGCCCTTGCGGGTCGGCTCGCCCTGCAACTTGTCGAGGGCCGCTATCATCAGCCTTCCGACCAGATAGCCCTCGAGCGTGACGAAGCCGGGCTGAGCGTCGGCATCCAGCGATTTGAGGGCGGCCTGGTAGCGAGCCACGAGCGGCAGCGAGGTGTCGCCGGGGAAGGGCACGACCTGGGTGATGACGACGCCTGCGCCGTCGGGGCCGAGCTCCTTGGCCAGCGCATTGCTGCCGACGAAGGAGATATTGACGAACAGCGCGCCCATCTTCACCTGGTGCGCGAGCTTGATGAATTCGGCGCAGGGCTTGTAGGGGCCGATCATGACCACGGCTTCCGGATTGCCCTTGCGGATCGACAGGAGAGCGGTCTTGACCGCGACCGTGTTGCGCTCGAACGTGCCTTCGGAGACGAGCTTCATGCCACGGCGATCGAGCGCCTGCTGGATCCCGTCATAGCCGGCGCGCCCGAAGGCGTCGTCCTGATAGAGAATGGCGATGCGGGTGACGCCCCGATCCTTGGTCAGCCTCTCGACCATGGTCTCGGTCTCCTGGAAATAGGAGGCCCGGACATTGACCACATTGGCTTTGGCGGCGTCGCGCAGGAACTCGGCGCCCGTGAACGCGCCAACGAAAGGCAGGCCGGCCTCGGCGGCGATCGGCTGGGTGGCCATGGAGGTGGGCGTGCCGACGGCTCCGACCATGGCGAACACCTTGTCCTCCAAGATCAGCGCCTTGGTGGCCTCGATGGACTTGTTGGGCTCATAGCCGTCGTCGCGCGAGACGAGCTCGATCTTGCGTCCCTTGACGCCGCCTGCATTGTTGGCCTCGGCGAAGGCGGCGAGCAGGCCCTGCTTCATGTCCAGGCCGAGCGCGGCCGCCGGCCCGTCGAGGGGCGCTGCCTGGCCGAGCACGATCTTGTCGCCGGTCACGCCTTGCTGGGCAAAGGCCGAAGCCGGAGCCCATAACAGGCCCGCCATGACGAAGGCTGCCGCCGTTATGCCGATGCGGGCGAGGCCGGGCCTGCCGGCAGCCGGAACGGCCATCGAGGCTGAAGGCGGAGAAACTCGGATCATATGTGCTCCTTGGCAGGTCTGAGGGAAGACGACTTCGCCGGTGAAGGTCAGGCACGTTCTGCGCCGGGCGCGCGGCGCTGGCAGCGTCACGACCCGGCGGCCGGAACACGCTTTCGCGCCGCGGATGCATCGCCGGATATGGGCTGTCGGAAAGCGCGGGGATTCGAAGCCGGCCGCGAACGCCGCTCGCGAGCCTGCTCTGCAAGATCCTGGTAAGTTGCCCCTTTCACCAAGAAAGACCTGCCATCCGACCAGCTTGGCACTGCGAGCTTAATAAAGAATGAGTGTCCGTCGTTGCCGGCGCCTCCGTCCTTGCGAGGAGGCGGGAGCGACGCTGCGATCTCGCACCGGCGCCGGTTGCGAGGAACGAAGCAAGGCAATCCTGGAGGTAATCTCGATTCTGCCAGTCTGGATGGCTTCGTCGGCCGTGGGAGCGTGGCGGGATCGCGGTTCCCGCCTCCTAGCAAGAAAGTGCGCCACAGAAAAGCCGCAATCCAACGAGGTTGGCCCTCCTTTCATTCAGCAGGGTCGACTCCTACCGGCCGGTGCCGAACTCGCAATGACGGGAAATGCGAAAGCCTTCGCGAATTTCGGGGCAGGCCTTAACGCGGCCGACATGAGATTTTTTTTGAGGCTCATGGCCGAAAACCAAATCCTTGCTGCCGTGCAGCGTCGCTGTAAATAACAGCAGAAATGCAGCGGGAACAGGTATCCCGATACCCGCGACCGGCCGGCAAAATCGAAGCTCGTGTTGCGCTGCAGCATGCTGCCCGAAGGTCAAGCCGATGCACGAGCCGCAGGCGCAGGAAGGCCGCGTGCCAGGCGCCCCTTTGGTCGATATTCACGCTTCAAAGAACGCGAGCCCGGCGCGAGCGCCGGCTACGCCAAATCTCGCGCAACTCTATTCGATTTTCGACGAGAACGCAAGGCGAACATATGTGGGCGAACATACCTTGGCGAACATATCTC
>JBIOEK010000300.1:0-5335 GCA_044445925.1 Hyphomicrobiales bacterium | reverse complement strand
GTCTAGAGCCTGTTCACATTTGGGCGCCAAATGCTTACGTTTTTCAGCAATTTCGACGCTGATGGCTTCAGTTGCGGGATAGGCGCGCCGGGCTCGCCGGGGGAATGCGAGCTTCAACCCTATCGCTCTGAAATCCGTCGGCTTTTCATGGAAAAACCGCGCGCTCCGCGGCGATCATTAGGCCCCGAGAATGTTGAGGAATGTTGATTCTGACCATTGAATGCTTCGATTCTGGTAGCCGGCTATTGATCGGCCGGGACGTCGGACGCGCTTCTCCGCAAGCGCCTGGGTCTATGTTGCGCAGATCGGGGTCAACAGGCGAATTGAGGCCGCGCCGGATCGCTGCTGCGCGACCAGCGTAAGCTCGCAGGACCGGCGCTACGTATTCACTTGTCAAAAAACCGTGCTCCGGCCATGGCCGCGGCACGTCATCTTGAGGGCGCATGATAATCGAGGCGCGACTAGAACACAACAGAAACAAGGACTCGAACGTCACAATTGCATTAGACGGCGGCAACGGTCAGCGTTCGATCGCGCGCAGTAGGCGCTTCGCATCCTGTTTCGGTGACGACGAAAGTGTCGGTGAACCCTATTCCCAACACGCCCGGATGCCGCAAGGTCACCGGCGTCAGGAAAGCCATGCCGTTGATCCCCTGGAGCCGCAAGACGACGCCCGTTGTGGCCATCTAGGGGCGCCGTGGGTCGACCGCCCGGACGCACCCGAATGGGGGAGCCGATCTCTGAGCGGCACTCGACGAGCCGTGCCGTTCTCCGCTAACGAGGCCTTGCCGCCGCGGCGAACGGAGACCGCTCCTCGATGATGGACGACGCGCCCTCACTTTCGCCATCGCGGAGCGAGCCCGTCGCCGCGCGGCCGGGGAGCGGCGTGGCGCCGGCCGAAAAGGCCCGCGAGACCTCGCATTGGCCCTTCCTCGATCTCGTGCGCTTCGGCGCCGCGCTCCTCGTCCTTTTCGGGCATTCGCGCGGCCTCTATTTCGCCGGCATCGCGCAGTCGCCGGATGCCGGCATCGCGACGCGCCTCTTCTATCTGGTCACGGGGCTCCAGCATGAAGGCGTGATCTTGTTCTTCGTGGTCAGCGGCTTCCTGGTCGGAGGCTCGGTCTGGCGCAATATCGAGGCCGGGCGCTTCGAGGCGCGGCTCTACCTCATCAACCGCTTCTCGCGCATCTATCTCGTGCTGATCCCGGCGCTCCTCCTCGTCTTCATCCTCGATCGCCTGGGCATGAGCTTCCTCGCCGATACGCGCTTCTATGCGCAGAGGCCGCTCTTCCCTTCGGGCGTCTATGCGGGCTGGAGCTGGAGCCAGATCCCCTGCCATCTCGCCTCGCTGCAAGGCGCCATGTGCAACGCCTGGGGCGCCGACCCACCGCTCTGGTCGCTCGGCTGGGAATGGGTCTTCTATCTCCTGGCCCCGATCCTGTTCGGCATCTGCCTCTTGCCGCTGCGCCCACTGGCTCGCGCCGCCGGCCTCGCCGTCATCTGCGCGAGCCTCGTCACGCTGTTCGGCGTCGGCGACTGGCTCTTATGGCTCTTCACCTGGCTGATCGGCGTCGCGGCATCGCTCATGGCGACGAGACGCGAGGTTCCCGTCGGCCTCGGCCTTGCCGGCCTTCTGCTATGCGCGGCTTCGCTCGTCGCGTCGCGGGCCGCCATCCTGCCCGTCCTCGCGACCGATCTTTGCATCGGTGCCGGGCTTGCGGCCGCGGTCTCGTGCCGCGGCATCGCCAATGCCCCGATCCTCGAGAAGCTCGCAGCGCTCGGCGCGAGCTTCTCCTATTCGCTCTATCTCATCCACCTGCCGGTCGGGGTGCTCGCAGGCGCCGTCCTGCAGCGTCTCGGCTGGCCTGCGACCTTGATGCTCCCGGGCATCCAGGCCTATGCGGCCTTCGCGCTGATCGCCGCGGCCGCGCTCTTAGCCGCCATGCTGTTCGCGAGCTTCACCGAGCACCACACGGCGAGCTTCCGGCGCTTCCTGTCGCGGCCTTCGGCGCGCTTGTAGCTCGGGTTTCGGGCCCGCATGCCGCCTTGCAATGCGACAAGTGCGGGCCGGAGGCCCGCGCTACGGCGGTGATACCGGCTATACTGCCTCCTGTCCGCGACAATCCTTCCGGTGATTTGACGCCGCAATGACGCTGTTCACCATCGTCGCACCGATCTTCGCGCTGATCGCGATCGGCCGCCTCAGCAGCGCCATCGGCCTTCTCGAGCCCGCGGCGCTGCGCGGCCTGACGGATTTCGTATTCTTCTTCGCCATGCCGGCGCTTCTGCTCGGCTCGATAGCCGAAGGGCCACCCTTCGACATATTGGGCGTGGCAGGTGTGTATTTTTCCGCCTGCCTCGTCATCTTCGGCCTGGGCGTGGGCTTGGCTCTGATCCTGAGGCTGCCGCTCGCCCATGCGGCGATGCTTGGTCTGAATGCTTCCTACGGCAATACGGTGATGATGGGCATCCCGATCGTCGCGGCGGCCTTCGGCCAGGAGGCTCTGCCGCCGCTGCTCGCGATCATCGCGCTGCATTCGGCGATTCTCCTGCCGCTCGCCGGTGCGCTCGTCGAAATGGGCATTGCGGGCCGCAGCCATCCGCTCGACATCCTGCGCTCCACCATCTTGGGCGCGCTGCGCAATCCGATCATCGTTTCGATCTTGGCGGGGTTTCTGTGGCGTGGCCTCGGTCTGCCGGTGCCCGCGCCCTTACACGTGTTCCTGCAGATGCTGGGCGCGGCCGGGCCACCTCTGGCGCTGGCCTGCCTCGGCGCTTCATTGCCGGGCCTCACGCGCTCCGCCATCGGAGCCGAGGCGGCGATCGCCAGCGTGCTGAAATTGGCGGCCTTGCCAGCGCTCGTCTTCATGATCGGCCAGCTGGCGCATCTGTCGGGGCTGCCGCTCGCGGTCGCCGTGCTGACCGGCGGGATGCCCACCGGCGCCAATGCCTTCCTGCTCGCCAGGCGCGCCGAGATGCTGTCGCGGATCTCCGCCACCACAGTCCTGATCACGACGATGCTGTCGCTTCTCACACTCTCGGCGTTGCTAGCGTTTCTGCGCTAGGCACCCGATGGGTCGAGGACCCGGCGGATCGGCGTGTTTGGGTGAAGGGGCCGAGCCCTGACATGTTGCGGCGCAACGTCGCTGCAAAATACAGGCGAAATGCAGCGAGAAGGCGATTTTCCTCCGCGAGGTTTTGAGCGCTTCTGCTGCAACGCAACATAGACGCACGGCGGTCGGCGCGCCGCATCCGCGCGCCGTCGCGCTTTATCGATTCACCTGTCAAATAATCCGCCCGAAGCCGGACGGAACTCCAGCCGCCTTCATATCACGAGCGCCTTCATGATCAAGAACATATTGAGAACGGGCTGCGTTCCACACGCATGCCGGTGAAGGCACGCGCTTGATCGAACGACCGGAGGGCCAAGACAAGATTCCGGTGCAGGTATCAGGCTCCAGGCTGTCGCGCGCCGCTCACTTCGCCCGGTAGAGCTCCACGGCGAAGGCCGTTGCTGCAACCGTAGAGCTGAGCGTTAGCTCGGCCGGCTCATCGAAAATGACGGCATCGTCGAGGTCGAGCTTTTCGTGTCTCGACCCGGCGGCGATGGCGAGACCGTCCGCCCGCGACAAGAGGAGGGTGAGATCGGCTTCGAAGCGCAGCTTCGCCGAGCCCTCGACCGCGAGCCTCAGGACGCGATGCCGAAATCTGCCCCTGCGCGTCATCACGTTGAGATCGGCGATCTTGCCCTTCACGAGACGGCCCGCGGTCTCGGCATCGGCCGGAAAGGAGAAGGGCGCCGAGGCCCGCGTCAGCGTCACTTGCGGACGTCCGGCGATCGCAAGCACAATGCCCTCACCGTCGAGCACGCAGAGCGTCCGGTCGATGCCTGGGAATGCCGAGAAGGGCCCGTCGGTCGCGACCTGCGCCATGCTGACGCGCCAGTCGAAGGCGTCGAGCGAGGCGCCTTCCGGGGAGACGGCGATCTCGGTCGTCTCGCCCAAGCCGTTCTTCCAGCGCATGCGGCGATGGTTTTTGGCGCGAAGGAAGTACATGGCGGCCTGCCGCCCGCGCTCACCCCATGCCCGGCAGGTTGAGCCGATGCGTCCTGGCGCAGGCGATGGCGTCCTCGTAACCGGCATCGGCATGGCGCATCACGCCGGAAGCCGGGTCGTTCCAGAGCACGCGTTCGAGCCGGCGCGCCGCCTCCTTGGTGCCGTCGGCGACGATCACCATGCCGGCATGCTGCGAGAAGCCGATGCCGACGCCCCCGCCATGATGCAGCGAAACCCAGGTGGCGCCGGAGGCGCAGTTGAGCAGCGCGTTGAGGAGCGGCCAGTCGGAGACGGCGTCCGAGCCGTCGCGCATCGCTTCCGTCTCGCGGTTGGGGGAGGCGACCGAGCCCGAATCGAGATGGTCGCGCCCGATCACGATCGGCGCCTCGAGCTCGCCCGTGGCCACCATCTCGTTGAAGGCGAGGCAGAGCCGGTGCCGGTCGCCGAGGCCGACCCAGCAGATGCGCGCCGGCAGGCCCTGGAAGGAGATGCGCTCCCTCGCCATGTCGAGCCAGCGATGCAGATGCGGCGCATCCGGCATCAGCTCCTTCACCCTGGCGTCGGTGCGATAGATATCCTCGGGATCCCCCGACAGCGCCGCCCAGCGGAAGGGTCCTATGCCGCGGCAGAAGAGCGGGCGGATATAGGCCGGCACGAAGCCCGGAAAGTCGAAGGCGTCGGCGACGCCCTCTTCGAGCGCCATCTGGCGGATGTTGTTGCCGTAATCGACGGTCGGGATCCCTGAGCGCTGGAAGTCGAGCATGGCGCGCACATGCCCGGCCATCGAGGCCTTGGCCGCCTTCTCGACGCCCTTCGGGTCGCTCTCGCGCCTTGCCGCCCACTCGGCGAGGCTCCAGCCCTTGGGAAGATAGCCGTTGAGGGGATCATGCGCGGAGGTCTGATCGGTGACGACGTCGGGGCGCACGCCCCGGCGCACCAGCTCGGGGAAGACTTCCGCCGCATTGCCGATAACCCCGACCGAGACGGGCTTCTTCTCGCGGCAAGAGCGCTCGATGATCTCGAGCGCCTCGTCGAGCGAGGCCGCCTGCCTGTCGAGATAGCGCGTCCGCAGCCGCATCTCGATGCGCGAGGGCTGGCACTCGACGGCGAGAAGCGAAGCGCCGGCCATGGTGGCGGCGAGCGGCTGGGCGCCGCCCATGCCGCCGAGGCCCGCGGTCAAAATCCATTTGCCGGCGAGGTCGCCGCCATAATGCCTTCGCCCGATCTCGACGAAGGTCTCGTAGGTGCCCTGCACGATGCCCTGCGAGCCGATATAGATC
>JBIOEK010000299.1:0-5338 GCA_044445925.1 Hyphomicrobiales bacterium | reverse complement strand
TCGCACCCGCGCCGACCAATTGAAGATCACGGCGAGCGTGACCCCGATGAGGGTCGCGAGCCCAAAGCCGCCGAACACCTCGGCAGCCGTCACGAGCGTGTGGCGCGCCCAGTCGTAGCGCGGCACCGCAAGCGTAGCGAGCGCCTGCGCCGGCGATGGCAGGATGAAGCTCGGCACCTTGAGAGAGGCCGCCCACCACAGCGCCAGCAGCACGACATGCGACAGGATCGCCAGCCCATGCCGTCCGAGCCAGGCGAAAGGCGATAAGGTCGCGCCAGGATGCGCCCGCGTCGGGGCGGCCGCGGCTTGCGTCATTCTGCCCTCATTTGCGTCGTCACGGCTCCGGTCGCCATTGCGGTCCCCTTCAGTATGTTCCCGTTCTTTCCTCGAAATGGGTCGCCTTGCCGAAGCTGCCTCTGCGCTTTGCGACCCAATCGGCCGCCCATTCGATCATGGAGGCGAGGGGGACCGAAGGGTAGCCGAAGAGCTTCGCCGCCTTTCCCGTATTGGCGAGCCAGGCTGTCTCCGCCTCGCGGCCGACGATGCGCGCGGGCTTTCCGAGGAGGCGCGCGAAGCTCTCCGCCAACATGCGCACGCTCACCGTTTCCGGGCCGCTGACATTGAGCGCCATGGCCGGGACGTCGGCATGGCTGAGGGCGCGCAGGCTCTGCGCGCAGGCATCTCCCTGCCAGATCACGTTGACATGTCCCATGGTCACATCGACCGGTTCGCCCGCCAGCACCTTGGCGGCCACATCGTGCAGCACGCCGTATCGCATATCGATGGCGTAGCTCAGTCGAATGATGGCAGTGGGCGAGTGGTGCAGCTTCCCGAAATATTCGAAGATGCGTTCACGCCCGACGCAGCTCATCGCATATTCGCCGGGCGGACCGACCTCGTCCTCCTCCCGCGATCCGCCGCTCGTCACCGGCGCGAAAGGATAGACGCAGATCGTCGAATAGGCCGAAATGCGGCTGCCGGCGAAATGGTCGGCCACGCTCGCCGGAACATGGACGTTCATCGCCCAGGTCAGCTCCTGCGAGCCCGACGAGCCAAATTTGCGTCCAGCCATGAAGACCAGGTTGCGGACGCGCGGCAGCTCGGCGACGGCCCGCTTGTCGAGGAGGTCGGTCACGACGGTCTCGACGCCATGCCCATCGAGATAGTCCTTGATGCCGGCCTCGCTGAAGCGCGCCACTCCGATGACGCGCTTGTCGGGTGCCGCGCGTTTCGCGAGCCGCGCCAGCGTTGGTCCCATCTTTCCCGCAACGCCGATGATCATCAGATCGCCGTCGAGCGCGGCAAGATCGTCGATCAGCGCTCGCGAGGGGCGCGTCATGAACTCGTCGAGCGCCTCGGCATCGTCGAAGCGTGGCGGCAGGCCGGATGCCGTCTGCTGGTCCATCATCGAGCCATTCCTTCTCCGGTCGCTCTCACGCGAGCCTCAGGGCAGCCGCGCCAGCCGTTCGGCAAAGGACGCCGGCGCCCAATCGGCAGGCAGCCCAAGATCGGCGAGGATCACCTGGGCCGCATTATAGCCCGGCAACCCCGTGATGTTGCCGCCGGGGTGACTGCTCGAGCCGCACAGATAGAGCCCCGGGATCAGGGTGCGATACTCGCCGGCGCCCGGGAAGGGGCGATCATGACCGATCTGTCCGTTTGAGAAGGCGCCGACGAGAAGATCTCCATGGCGCATATTGGGCAGGCAACGCTCGACATCGAGCGGCGAGCGGGTGAAGGAAGAGATCAGCGCGCCTTCGAGGTTCGGCGCGTAGCGTGTCCACAGCTTCAGCATCTCGCGCCCGTGCTCGTGGCGCGCACCGTCCCAGCCTTGCGGATCGCCGCCGAGACGATAAGGCAGCTTCTCCCACATGAAGGCCGTGTGCCGGCCTGAAGGCGCCTGGCTCGCGTCGAACACTGTCGGGCAGGCGCCCCACATCACCGTCGGCGGGATCGTGCCGTGCTCGTGGTGGCGAACGATTTCCGAGAACTGGTCCACATGGTCGAGGCCCAGCACCACCATGAACGCCCGGGCAAGCTCGGGATGGCGCTTCTGAGCCTCGTAAAGCGGTGGCTCGCGCAAGTTGAGGTTCAAGGCGAAGAGCGGAGCCAGGAGATTGTATTCGAAGGCTTCGACGCGGCGCCTCGCCTCGGCCGGAATATGCGCCGGATCGAGAAGGTCGAGAAAGGTCTGGTGCGGGTTGAGGGACGAGGCGACAAAAGAGGCGCGGATCGTCTCGCCCAGCCTGGTCTCGATTCCAGCCGCAGGCCCTCCCTCGACGATGATGGAGCTCGGCTCGCTCAGCACCTGGACGGCCCCCCCCGCCTCGCGCACCGCGCTTTCGAGCGCGCGCGCCAGCGCCGCCGTGCCTCCGCGCGACATCTGGGCCTTCGAGGGGCTCGCAAGCAGCGCCGCGATATGGTGACCGAAGCCGGGTAGCCTGAGATCGACCTCGCGCAAGCCGTTGAAGAAGAGCAGCCCGGCCTTGATCGTCGGGTGCTCGAACTCCTTGTGAACGAATTCGAGCGGGGAAAGCGCGCTGACCTCGAGCAGCCTGCGCCCGGCGGCGCTGCCTTCGAGGAGGGCACGCCGTTTCTCCTTGGGCAGGGGCGGCGAGCGGCCTTCCCAGGCCAGGATATTCGTGACGATCGGCACGAACTCGTCGCGCCAACGCCGCAGCGTCTCGGCGTCGTGCCGGCTGAAGGCGCGGAAGGATTCCACCGTGCGCTCGACATCCGTCCACCATTCGAGTGCGTCTCCATCGCCCGTGATCAGAGCGACGTTGAGCTCCGGTTCCATGTAGGAGAGGCCATGGCGCTCGAGCTCGAGATCGGCATACCAGGGCATTGCCGTCACGGCGCGCTGGAAGAAGGCATGCGTGTTGTGAAGGAAGCCCGGATGCTCCGGATCCTCCATGGTCGCCGCTCCGCCGCCGATCGCGGCGCGACGCTCGACGACGAGAACCTTGAGCCCCGCCTTCGCCAGATAGGCGGCGAGGATAAGGCCGTTATGGCCGGCTCCGAGTATCACGCCGTCATATCCCGCCATGGACACGCCCACTATTCCATGTCGCGCTCTCGCCGCCTGGATGGTCTCATCAAAGAGCAGCGGCATGGCGGTTGTCAACCATCTGGTTGGTTGATAGCTTCCTGAACCGGCCGGAGGCCGTGCCGGTCATGGTCCTCGCTGGCTCGTGCGGGCGACCGATTTTGGAGTGTCGCACATGCCCCTTCGCGCGGCGGACCTACCGGCCCCGGTCCTGGCGCTGATCCGCAAGGGCGTCGCCATCCCGGCGCATCCGCTTGCGCTCAGCGCTGCTCGCGAGCTCGACCGACGCCGGCAGCGCGCCCTTTCGCGCTACTACATCGATGCGGGAGCGGGCGGCCTCGCCGTCGGCGTGCACACGACGCAGTTCGCCATTCGCGATGTCGGCCTGCTGCGCCCGGTTCTGGAGCTCGCCCGCGACACCGCCGAGGATTGGGCGAAGCGTCCGGTGGTCATGGTCGCGGGTCTAGTCGGCAGGACGGCGCAAGCAGTCGCCGAGGCCGATCTCGCCGTGGGCCTCGGCTATCACGCAGGGCTTCTCAGCCTCGCCGCCTGTCGCGGCGCGACCGAGGACGAGCTGATCGGCCATTGCACCGCGGTGGCGCGGCGCATCCCGCTCTTCGGATTCTATCTCCAGGAGGCCGTCGGCGGCATTGCGCTGTCCGCGAGTTTCTGGCGCCGCTTCGCGAAGATCGACAATGTGATCGGCGTCAAGATAGCGCCCTTCAACCGCTACCGCACGCTCGATGTGGTGCGCGCCGTCGCGGAGGCGCGCGCCGAGGACCGGGTCACGCTCTACACCGGCAATGACGACCATATCGTGCTCGACCTCGTGACCCCGTTCCTCGTCCGGCGCGGGGGCGAGGAGGTGAGGCTGCGCATCAAGGGCGGACTACTCGGCCATTGGAGCGTCTGGACGCGGGGCGCCGTCGAGATTCTCGCCCGCTGCCAAGCGGCGACCGACGGCGCGGACGCCGATCTCTTGGCGCTCGATTCGAAGGTGACCGATTGCAACTCGGCCGTCTTCGATGTCGCCAACCGCTTCGAGGGGGTGATCGCCGGCTGCCATGAGGTGCTGCGCCGACAGGGACTGCTCGAGGGTGTCCGGTGTCTCGATCCGAAGGAGGGGCTGAGCCCAGGTCAGGCGCAGGAGATCACCCGCGTCGCCGCGACCTATCCCGAGCTCACCGACGACGCATTCGTCGCGCAAAATCTCGAGCGCTGGCTCGCCTGATGTCGGACCGGGGCGCAGGCGTCAAGGCGGTCGCGCAGGCCTCGCGCGAGAGGCTGCTGCAGGCGGCGAAGAGGGAATTCGCCAGCAAGGGTCTGATGGGCGCGCGCGTCGACGAGATCGCCCGGCGCGCCAAGGTGAACAAGCAGCTCATCTATTATCATTTCGGAGACAAGGACAGGCTTTACCTCGCGGCATTGGAGCATGCCTATCTCGACATCCGGCGGCGCGAACGCGAGCTGCACCTCGCCGATCTCGACCCGATCGCGGCCATGGAGAGGCTCATCGGCTTCAGCTTCGACTATGTGACCGAGAACCGCGAGTTCGTGCAACTCCTCGTCAATGAGAACATCCAGAGGGCGAAATTTCTGCGCCGCGCTGGCGCCGCCAAGCTCGAGAGGTCGCCTCTCGTCGAGATGGTGGCGGCGACGCTTCGCCGCGGGGCGAGGAGCGGCGTCTTCCGCAGCCGGCTCGATCCGGTCCAGCTCTACATCACCATCTCGGGCATGTGCTTCTTCTACGTGTCGAACATTCATACGCTCTCCGTGCTGTTCGAGCGCGATCTGCAATCGGTCGAGGCGCTCGCCGATCGCCGCGCCCATGTGATCGACTTCGCGCTCGCCGCGATCCTGGCCGAAGGCGCGCTGCGGCGAAGTGCCCGATGCCGCATCAAGGTGCGATGAGCGGCCCCGTCAGGCTGGCCTTGAGCGACCGTGCGGCCTGCCTGGCGCTATCCGTCGAGGCCGGCTGGAACCAGAACGAGCGCGACTGGGAATTCATCCTGGGCCAAGGCGAGGCCTACGGCCTGCGACAAGGCTCGCGGCTGGTCGCGAGCGCCGCGATCCTTCCCTATCCGCCGCAGGTCGGCTGGGTCTGCATGGTGCTCGTCACCGCTGCCGCGCGCCGACTTGGCCATGCCTCGACCCTGATGCGGCGCTGCCTCGCAAGGCTCGACGAGCTGGGCCTCGTCGCGGGGCTCGACGCCACCGCCGACGGTGCCGAGGTGTATCGCCGGCTCGGCTTCGAGAGCGTCTACCCCGTGACCCGCTTTGCCGGCCATG
>JBIOEK010000298.1:0-5389 GCA_044445925.1 Hyphomicrobiales bacterium | reverse complement strand
TAACTCCCACGCGGGAACAACGCGAAGCCGCACTCGAGGGCATGGGCTGCAAGCGCAAGCGCGTCGAGGACGCCCGCTTCACGCAAGGCAAGGGCAACTATGTCGACGACCTGAAGCTGCCTGGCATGCTGCACGGCGACTTTGTCCGCTCGCCGCATGCGCACGCGCGCGTCAAGTCGATCAACGGCGACGAGGCGCTGAAGGTGCCGGGCGTGCTCGCGGTCATCACCGCCGAGACGCTGAAGACTGTCAACCTCGCCTGGATGCCGACGCTCGCCGGCGACGTGCAGATGGTGCTCGCCGACGGCAAGGTGCTTTTCCAGAACCAGGAAGTGGCCTTCGTGGTGGCGACCGACCGTTACGCCGCCGATGACGGCGTCGTCAGCGTCGAGGTCGAATACGAGGCGCTGCCGGTGGTCATCGATCCGTTCAAGGCGATGGACAAGGACGCCCCGGTGCTGCGTGAGGACATCAAGGACAAGAAGGAGGGCGCGCATGGGCCGCGCAAGCACCATAACCACATCTTCGAGTGGACGGTCGGCGACAAGGACCTGACGGACGCCGCGTTCCGCAAGGCGGAAGTGACCATCAAGGAGCTGATCTCCTACCATCGCACCCATCCCTGCCCGCTCGAAACCTGCCAATGCGTCTGTTCCTTCGACAAGATCAAGGGCGAGCTGACCATCTGGGGCACGTTCCAGGCCCCCCATGTCATCCGCACCGTGGTGTCGCTGATCGCCAAGCTGCCGGAGCACAAGATCCATGTGATCTCGCCCGATGTCGGGGGCGGCTTCGGCAACAAGGTGGGCGCCTATCCGGGCTATATCTGCGCGGCGGTCGCTTCGATCGTCACGGGCAAGCCGGTCAAATGGGTCGAGGACCGCATCGAGAACCTGACCGCGACATCCTTCGCGCGCGATTACCACATGACGACGGAGATCGCCGCGACCAAGGAGGGCAAGGTCACCGGCTTGCGCGTGCATGTGCTCGCCGACCATGGCGCCTTCGACGCCTGCGCCGACCCGTCGAAATGGCCGGCGGGCTTCTTCAATATCGTCACCGGATCCTATGATTTCCCGACCGCGCATCTCGTGGTGGACGGCGTCTACACCAACAAGGCGCCGGGCGGCGTCGCCTATCGCTGCTCGTTCAGGGTGACGGAGGCTGCCTACTGCATCGAGCGAGGCATGGACATCCTGGCCCAGAAGCTCGGCATGGATCCGGCCGAGCTCAGGCTGAAGAACTTCATCAAGGCGGAGCAGTTCCCCTATCACTCCGCGCTCGGCTGGGAATATGATTCCGGCAACTACCACACCGCGCTGCGCAAGGTGATGGAGGCGGTCGACTATGCCGGGCTGCGGCGCGAGCAGGCGGAAAAACGCGAAGCCTTCAAGCGCGGCGAGACGCGCGACATCATGGGCGTCGGCGTGTCCTTCTTCACCGAGATCGTCGGGGCCGGCCCCTCGAAGAACTGCGACATCCTCGGCATAGCCATGTTCGATAGTTGCGAGATCAGGCTGCATCCGACGGGCGCCGGCATCGCCCGCGTCGGCACCAAGAGCACAGGCCAGGGCCATGAGACGACCTGGGCCCAGATCATCGCGACCGAGATCGGCATCCCGGCCGACGACATCATGGTGGAGGAAGGCAACACCGACACCGCGCCTTACGGGCTCGGCACCTACGGCTCGCGCTCGACACCGGTGGCGGGCGCCGCGATCGCCATGGCGGCACGCAAGATCAAGGCCAAGGCGCAGATGATCGCCGCCTACCTGCTGGAGGTTCATGAGGACGACCTCGAATGGGACATCGACGGCTTCCGCGTGAAGGGCCTGCCGGAGAAGCAGAAGTCGATGAAGGAACTCTGCTGGGCGGCCTACCATTCCGTTCCGCCCGGCATGGAGCCCGGCCTCGAGGCCGTCAGCTATTACGACCCGCCCAACATGACCTATCCGTTCGGCGCCTATATCTGCGTCATGAACATCGACGTCGATACCGGCGTCTACAAGGTCCGCCGCTTCTACGCGCTCGATGATTGCGGCACCCGCATCAACCCGATGATCATCGAGGGCCAGGTGCATGGCGGCCTGACGGAAGCCTTCGCCATCGCCATGGGCCAGGAGCTGCGCTATGACGAGACGGGCAATGTGGTGACCGGCTCGTTCATGGATTTCTTCATGCCGACGGCGGTCGAGACGCCCCATTGGGAGACGGACTTCACCGTCACGCCCTCGCCGCACCACCCGATCGGCGCCAAGGGCGTGGGCGAGAGCCCGAATGTAGGCGGCGTGCCGGCCTTCTCGAACGCAGTCAACGATGCCTTCTCCTTCCTCGGGAGCCGGCACATCCCGATGCCGCATGACTATTGGCGCAACTGGCAGGCGGCGAGGAATCTGGGGGTGGTGGGGTAGCGGCAAAGGAAGACATGAGCCTTTCCCGCGACGAGATCGCTGAACGCCTTGCCGAAGCCGGCTATATCGCCGAAAGCGAGCTCGCGACCGCCATCTCGCTGATGCAATTGCTCAAGCGTCCGCTGCTGCTCGAAGGCGAGGCGGGCGTCGGCAAGACCGAGGTCGCCAAGGCGCTCGCGCTCGTGCACGAGACTGAGCTCATCCGCCTCCAATGCTATGAGGGCCTCGATCAATCGGCGGCGCTTTACGAGTGGAACTACCAGCGCCAGCTGCTCGCCATCCAGGCGCGGCAGGGCAAGGACGCGGCCGAGGTCGAGGACCAGATCTTCACCGAGAAATACCTCCTCGAGCGGCCGCTGCTCGCAGCCATAAGGCGCGAGAAGCCGCCGGTGCTGCTCATCGACGAGATCGATCGCGCCGACGAGGAATTCGAGGCCTTCCTCCTCGAATTGCTGTCGGATTTTCAGGTCTCGATCCCCGAATTGGGGACGATCACGGCGACCTCCGTGCCGCATGTGGTCTTGACCTCGAACGGCACGCGCGAACTCTCCGACGCGCTGCGCCGCCGCTGCCTCTACCATTATGTCGACTACCCCGAGGTCGAGCGCGAGGCGCGCATCATCATGACGCGGATCGAGGGTGCGGGTGCCTCCTTGTCGCTGCAGATCGCGCGCATGGTCGAAAGCATCCGCAAGCAGGAGCTGCGCAAGGTGCCGGGCGTCGCCGAGACGCTCGATTGGGCAGCAGCCCTGGTCGGGCTCGAGATACGCGACCTGCACGAGCGGCCGGAGGTCGTGCAGGCAACGCTGATGTGCCTCCTCAAGACGCGCGAGGACAAGGCCCGCATGACCCGCGAGGTCACCGAAAGATTGCTGGGGAAGGTCGCATGAGCGGCTGCTTCACGCCTGCGATGCCAGGCGAGACCGACGAGGTTTCGTGCCTCGTCTCAGGAAAGCTCGCCTCCTTCCTGCGGACCCTGCGCGAGAACGCCTTCGCGGTGGGCCTCGGCGAAGGCCAGGACGCGGCGGCGCTGATGGCCGCCGGCTATGCCGCGACGCCCGGCCTGTTGCGCTCGGCCTTCAAGCACCTGTTCTGCGCCAGGAAATCCGATTGGGAAAAGTTCGACGGGCTCTTCGACGCCTTCTGGCTCGGCAAGCGCGTCAAGACGCGCTCGGCGCTCGCGGGCTCTGCGAAGCCCGCGAACAGCCCCTCCCTCAAGACCCTGCAGGACAGAGCCGCGACGGCAGGCGCCCGGACCGCGACCGACCAGCTCCCCTCGACCGAGGAAGTCCCCGAGGATGGCGACGGGGAAGGCCGCATGGAAGGCGCCTCGCGCGCCGAGAGCCTTGCCGAGGTCGATTTCCGCAAGATGGCCGTGCCTGAGCAAATCGAGGAAGCCCATGAGGCCGCGGCGCGGCTCGCGAGGATCATGCGCACAAGGCTGACGCGGCGCGACCTCGCCCGCAGGCGCGGCTACCGGCTCGATCTGCGCCGCACCATCCACAACAATATCAGCCATGGCGGCGTGCCGATCAGCCTGGTGAGGCGCAAGCGCAAGGAAAAGCCGCTGCGGCTCGTCATGCTGCTCGACGCCTCCGGCTCGATGAGCATGTATACGGGCGTCTTCCTGCGCTTCATCCATGGCGTGCTCGACGAGTTCCGCGAGGCCGAGGCCTTCCTCTTCCATACGCGCCTCGCCCATGTGTCCGAGGCCATGAAGGAGAAGGATCCGGCCCGCGCCCTCGACCGCCTGTCGATGATGGCCGAAGGCGCGGGCGGCGGCACCAGGATCGGGGAGTGCCTGCGGACCTTCAACCGCTGGCATGCCGCCCGCGTCATCCATTCCCGAACTTGCGTGATGATCGTCTCGGACGGCTACGAGACGGGCGACGCCGTCCTCCTCGGAGAGGAAATGGCGGGGCTCGCCAAGCGCTGCCGCCGCATCGTCTGGCTGAACCCGATGATGGGCTGGGAAGGCTATGCGCCGGAGGCCGCCGGCATCCGGGCCGCCCTCCCCCATGTCGATCTCTACGCGCCGGCCCATACGCTGAAGAGCCTGGCCGACCTCGAGCCCTATCTGGCGAAGCTCTGACGGAGGGGACCATGACCGTTCATGTCGACCTGATGGACCTCGTCTCCCGGCTGAAGGCCGCAGACGAGGCCTTCGTGCTCGCGACCGTGGTGCGCACCGTCTCGGTGACGGCGGCCAAGGCCGGGGCCAAGGCCGTCATCCGCCGAGACGGCAGCATCGCTGCCGGCTGGATCGGCGGGGGATGCGCGCGCGGGGCCGTGCTCAAGGCGGCGCGCGAAGCGCTCGCCGATGGCGAGCCGCGCCTCGTCTCGGTGCGGCCGGAAAATCTTCTGGCCGAGCTCGGCGTGAAGCCCGGCGAGAACCGCGAAGGCATGCGCTTCGTCAAGAACATGTGCCCGAGCAAGGGCACGGTCGACATCTTCATCGAGCCGGTGCTGCCGCGCCCGTCGCTGATCATTCTGGGCTCGAGCCCCGTGGCGACGGCGCTCGCCGAGCAGGCGCGAAAGCTCGGCTTTCACGTCACCCTCGCGGCCCCCGCGGGCGAGATCGCCGGTACCGCGGACGCCGATGCCTTCATCGACGGCTATGGGCTCGAGCCTCAAGGCGAGGCGCGGCGCTTCATCGTCGTCTCCACTCAGGGCAAGGGCGATGAGGCCGCCTTGCGGGCGGCGCTCTCGGCCAAGGCCGACTACCGCGCCTTCGTCGGCAGCCGGCGCAAGATGGCCGCGCTTCGCGAGAAGCTCATCGCCGAAGGCATCGAGGCCGGCGCTCTCGACGCCGTCAAGGCGCCGGCCGGCCTCGATCTCGGCGCCATCACGCCGGAGGAAATCGCCTTGTCGATCATCGCCGAGATCATCCGCGAGCGCCGCCGCGGCCAGCGGGGCGTGGGCGCTCCGACGGCGATGTGAGAAAAGCGGGCCAAGCCTCCCCGCGTCATGGCAGGCCC
>JBIOEK010000297.1:0-5422 GCA_044445925.1 Hyphomicrobiales bacterium | reverse complement strand
GGCATCGGCGGCGACCCGGTCAAGGGCACCGAGTTCATCGACATCCTCGAAATGTTCCTCGCCGATCCCAAGACCTTGTCGATCGTGATGATCGGCGAGATCGGCGGGGCGGCCGAGGAGGATGCGGCGCAGTTTCTGCTCGACGAGGCCAGGCGGGGACGCAAGAAGCCGGTCGTCGGCTTCATCGCCGGGCTTACCGCCCCGTCCGGACGCCGGATGGGGCATGCGGGCGCCATCATCTCCGGCGGCAAGGGCGGGGCCGAGGGCAAGATCGCGGCGATGCGGGCAGCGGGAATCAAGGTTTCCCCCTCCCCGGCCCGCCTCGGAAAAACCTTGGTCGAAGTCTTGAAGGGCTAAGGTATGGGTGCGCCGGGCATCCTGTTCATAGCGTTCCCAATTCCGGCCGCGGCAATCGCGGCCTACGCTCCAAGGACCTGACGATGGCTCGCCAAGACCAAAACGAGGCTTTCTCGAGGAGCTCCTTCCTCTATGGCGGCAATGCCGCCTATGTGGAGCAGCTCTACGACGATTACCGGCGCGATCCGACCAAGGTCGATGCAAGCTGGCGCAGCTTCTTCGACGGCTTGAAGGAAGACCGCTCGTTGGTCGAGAAGAATGCCGAGGGCGCCTCCTGGAAGCAGCCCGGCTGGCCGGTGGCCATGAATGGCGAATTGGTCTCGGCGCTCGACGGCAATTGGTTCACCGTCGAGAAGGCGGTCGGCGAGAGATCAAGGCCAAGGCCGAAAGCGCGGCCACCGATCTCTCGGCCGCCGAGATCGCCCAGGCGACGCGCGACAGCGTGCGCGCCATCATGATGATCCGCGCCTACCGCATGCGCGGCCATCTGCACGCCAATCTCGACCCCTTGAACCTCGAGCCCAAGGGCGACCATGAGGAGCTGCATCCCTCCTCCTACGGCTTCAGCGAGGCCGACTACGACCGCAAGATCTTCATCGACCACGTGCTCGGCTACGAATTCGCAACCTTGCGCGAGATGCTCGCCGTGCTCGAGCGCACCTATTGCTCCACCATCGGCTACGAGTTCATGCATATCTCGAACCCACAGGAGAAGGGTTGGCTGCAAGAGCGAATCGAGGGGCCTCATAAGGAGATCGCCTTCACGCCGGAGGGCAAGCGCGCCATCCTCAACAAGCTCGTGCAATCCGAGGGTTTCGAGAAGTTCGCCGATCTGCGCTATCGCGGCACCAAGCGCTTCGGGCTCGACGGGGCCGAAGCGATGGTTCCGGCGCTCGAGCAGATCATCAAGCGCGGCGGCGCGCTGGGCGTGCGCGAGATCGTGCTCGGCATGTCGCATCGCGGCCGGCTGAACGTGCTGGCGAACGTCATGCACAAGCCGACGCGCGCCATCTTCCATGAGTTCAAGGGCGGCTCCTTCACGCCCGACGAGGTCGAGGGCTCAGGCGACGTCAAATATCATCTCGGCGCCTCCTCGGATCGGGAGTTCGACGGCAATCGCGTGCATCTGTCGCTCACCGCGAACCCGTCCCATCTCGAGATCGTCGACCCCGTGGTGCTGGGCAAGGTTCGCGCCAAGCAGGACCAGCACCATTGCCTGCCCGACCAGCGCACCGCCGTCATGCCGCTCCTGATCCATGGAGATGCTGCCTTCGCGGGCCAGGGCGTGGTCGCCGAATGCTTCGGCTTGTCCGGGCTCAAGGGCCACCGCACGGGCGGCTCCTTGCATTTCATCGTGAACAACCAGATCGGCTTCACCACCTATCCGCGCTATTCGCGGTCATCCCCCTACCCGTCCGACGTCGCCAAGATGGTCGAGGCGCCGATCTTCCACGTGAATGGCGACGACCCGGAGGCCGTGGTCTTCGTCGCCAAGGTCGCGACCGAATATCGCCAGCGCTTCCAGAAGCCCGTCGTCATCGACATGTTCTGCTATCGCCGCTTCGGCCATAACGAGGGCGACGAGCCGGGTTTCACCCAGCCGCTGATGTACAAGACCATCCGCGCCCACAAATCGACGCTGCTTCTCTATGCCGAGAAGCTCATCGCCGAAGGCGTGCTCGCCGAGGGCGAGGTCGAGACGATGCAAGCCGCCTGGCGCCAGCGGCTCGACGATGAGTTCGAGGCTGCCGAATCCTTCAAGCCGAACAAGGCCGACTGGCTCGACGGATCCTGGACCGGGATGCATGCGGCAAAGTTCGACGAGGACGATCCGCGCCGCGGGCAGACCGGCGTCGCGCTCGAGGATCTGCGCTTCATCGGCGAGCGCATCACCTCAACGCCAAAAGGCTTCGCGGTGCACAAAACGGTGCAGCGCTTCCTCGAGAACCGGCGCGAGGCGCTGAAGAGCGGCGTCGGCATCGATTGGGCGACGGGCGAATCCCTTGCCTTCGGCTCGCTCTGCCTTGAAGGCCATCCTGTCCGCCTGTCGGGCCAAGACAGCGAGCGCGGCACCTTCTCGCAGCGCCACAGCGTGCTGATCGACCAGAATACCGAGGAACGCCTCACGCCGCTGAACCATATCAAGGAGGGGCAGGCGCGTTACGAGGTCATCAACTCCATGCTGTCGGAGGAGGCGGTGCTGGCCTTCGAATACGGCTACTCGCTCTCAGAACCGAACGCGCTGACGCTATGGGAAGCCCAATTCGGCGATTTCGCCAATGGCGCCCAGGTGGTGTTCGACCAGTTCGTCTCCTCGGGCGAGCGCAAATGGCTGCGCATGTCGGGCCTCGTCTGCCTCTTGCCGCATGGCTATGAAGGCCAGGGGCCCGAGCACTCCTCAGCCCGCCTCGAGCGCTTCCTGCAGATGTGCGCCGAAGACAATATGCAGGTCGTCAACGCCTCGACGCCGGCGCAGTATTTCCATGTGCTGCGCCGCCAGCTGATGCGCGACTTCCGCAAGCCGCTCATCCTGATGACCCCGAAATCCCTGTTGCGCCACAAGCGCTGCGTCTCGACCACCGAGGAGTTCGCGCCCGACGCGACCTTCCATCGCTGGCTGATGGACGATGCCGAGCGGCTTAAGGGGGAGGCAGTCAAGCTCGTCAAGGACGCCAGGATCCGCCGCGTCGTGCTGTGCTCCGGCAAGGTCTATTTCGACCTCTACGAAGAGCGCGAGAAGCGCGGCCTCGACGACGTCTACCTGTTGCGCGTCGAGCAGCTCTACCCCTTCCCGCTGAAATCGCTGGCTCAGGAGCTGGCACGCTTCAAGAACGCCGATCTCGTCTGGTGCCAGGAGGAACCCAAGAACATGGGCGCCTGGAGCTTCGTCGAGCCCTATCTCGAATGGGTGCTCGGCCAGGCCGGGATGAAGGCGAAGCGCGCCCACTAGGCCGGCCGGCCGGCCACGGCCGCGACGGCCGCCGGCGTCATGTCGAAGCACCTGGCGCAGTTGCAGGCCCTCCTGGCCGCGGCGCTCGCGGCGTAGGGCGCAAGGAAAGCGGATGACGCAAGACGGGAGCGAATGGCGAGTAGTGAAAGCCTTGATCCTAACTTTCCATTCGCTATTCGCCACTCGCCATTCGCTCCTTCCTACCAGAAGCTCACATCGACATGACCCTTTAGGGCCCCTTCCCCGGAAGCATGAAGCGACGCGCCAGTGCAGCGCAATGCTGTCTTGGGCCCAGCGCAAGACTCTGCCGCGCAGCGGCGCATCCTCGGCTCTCCAAGGCATCTTGAGCTTCGCAGATTCGCTCATGGGTCCCGGGCTCCGTTCCGCTTCGCTGCACGGCCCCGGGAAAGGGCATCAGGCTGCCGAAGGGTTGAGCCCAGTAGCGCGGGATTCCAACCCGCAAGTGACGCATCAGCCGATGCAGGCCGGAAGCCCCGTGGTCCGAGGAGCGCAGGCTCGAAGCCCGCGCTACAGCTAACCGCTCGGGTGCGATCTCTCATTGACCGGAGCGCGATCCGCCGTCAGAATCCGGATTGGAGGGTGAGGGGAAGCGAGCGATCAAGGGCGGCGACGCCCGGAACCCAGAGGCGCGATGTCCTTCGCCAAACCCGTGCTTCTCGTCGGCGGCGCGACGGCGCTCTCGAGACTGCTCGGTTTTGTGCGCGACGCGCTGATTGCCGCGGCGCTCGGCTCTGGCCTCGTGGCCGACGCCTTCTTCGTCGCCTTCAGGCTGCCGAACCTGTTTCGCCGCGTGCTTGGCGAGGGCGCGCTCAACCCGGCTTTCGTGCCGGTGCATCAGCGCATCCGGGCCGAGAGAGGAGAGGAGGAAGCTCGCCTCTTCACGCATCGGGCGATCTCCGGGGCGGGCATGTTCCTCATCGCGCTCGCCATGGGCGGCGATCTCGCGGCGCCGTGGCTCGTGCTGTTCCTGGCGCCGGGCTTCGCCGACGATGCCCTGAAGTTCGCGCTCGCGGTGAAATATGCGCGGCTAGCCTTCCCCTTCCTCGCCTTCGCGGTGCTCGCCTCGCTGATGGCATCCGCCCTCAACGCCGACCGGCGCTTCGCGAGCGCGGCGCTGGCCCCGGTCATCGTCAACGTCATCCTGGTCGCGGTGCTGATCGCGATGCGGCTCTTCGATGAGACGGAAGCCGATCGGGCGCGCCTGCTCGCGAGCTGCGTCGGCCTCTCGGGCTTCGCCCAGGCGTTCTGGCTCCTGATCTCCCTGCATCGAAGCCCGATCGGCCTGCCCTTCGCGCGCCCGCGCTGGTCGCCGGAGCTGCGCAGCCTGTGCCTTCTCGCCTTGCCCGGCATCGCCGCGAGCGGGGCGACGCAGATGGCCGTGGTGGCGGCGACCGAGGTCGCCTCGGCGCTGCCGGGCGCGGTCTCCTGGCTCTACTACGCCGACCGGCTCTACCAGCTGCCGCTCGGCTTCATCGCGGTCGCCATGGGAACGGTGCTGCTCCCCGAGATCGGGCGCTGCCTGCGCGAGCGCGACCGGGCCGGGGAGTCGGAGGTCATCAACCGTGCCTGCGAGCTCGCGCTCCTGGTGACCTTGCCGGCGGCGCTCGGGCTCCTGACGCTTTCCACCCCCATCGTCTCCGTGCTCTTCGAGCATGGCGTGTTCACGCCGCAGGACACGGCCGAGACCGCGCGGGCGGCTCGTTGGCTCGCGATCGCCCTGCCGGGGGCGGCGCTCGCCAAGATCTTCGCCCAGCCCTTCTTCGCGCGCGAGCGGCCCGCCCTCCCCTTGCTCGCGGCGCTGGCGGTCGTCGCGATCACGCTCGGCCTCGGCCACGCGCTGCGCGCACATTATGGAGCCGCGGGGATCGCGCTCGCGATCGCGGTCGCGGCCTCGGTGCAGGCGATTTCACTCGGCGTGCTGCTCACTCTTCGCGGCATCTTCGTCCCCGAGCTCAGGATGCTGCGGCGCGCCCAGGTTGGTCCCCGTGTATCCGGAAACGTCAATCTTGAACCGCAGGTTATGCCATTGCCCGAAGGCAATTGAAGTGTCCCATCCATTCAGCCCTTGCTGGGACCCTGGAACTCCGTTTATGG
>JBIOEK010000296.1:0-5432 GCA_044445925.1 Hyphomicrobiales bacterium | reverse complement strand
GTTCCACAGCCTCCAGGCGAGCCCTGGGCTCGATAGGCGCCGGGATGTCCGCCGCGATGGCGTCGGCCGACCCAATGACGGCGACCCTGATCTCGTCTGCGCGCGCGGCTTCGGCCCCGGCGAGGTAAGGCACGCTGAGCGCCGCGACCACCTTTCCGTGCCGATCGCGGATCGGCGCAGCGAAGGCGTGGACGCTCGGCGCATATTCCCCCCGGTCGGCGGCGAAGCCCTGCCGGCGCACTTTGGCGAGCTCCAGCCGCAGGCGGCGGTGATCCACGATAGTGCGGCTCGTATAGGCGGAGAGCGGCGCCTGCAGCGAGCGCTCGAGATCGGCCTGGGAGAGCGACGCCATCAAGACCTTGCTCGCGGCGCCGGCGTGCAAGGGCAAACGTTGGCCCGGCATGACGCCGAGCGCGAATTCCCGCTTTCCCTGCGCTGCGGCAAGCACGAGCACTGCGCCATTATCGAGCGCGGAGACCTTGCAGGCCTCGCCCAGATCCTGCGCCAGCCTCTCGAGATGCGGCGCGGCGATCGCAGCGATGTCGCAGTGCTGGCCCTCAGCGGCGACGCGTGCCGCGAGCGCCAATAGTCTCGGCCCGAGCGTATAGCCGCCCTCCCCGGAACGGCGCACCATCCCATGCGTCCCGAGCGAGTTGAGGATGCGGTAGACAGAAGTGCGCGGCAGCTCGAGCGCCACGACAAGATCGCGAATGCTGGCGCCGCCGGCGCGCCGTTCCAGGAGAGCGAGGACGTCCATGGCCCGGTCGATCGCGGTGATGCGATGCCGGTCGACTGGGCTCGCCCCTTCCTTGTCCAGCATGGATCCATCCGAGCGTTGACTTATCTCGACCGACACTCATACAATCAAATAACGGAACCGGCTAGTTCAGATTTGAACCGCATGCGTAGCGACCCGGCCGCGCCGAGCCGGCGGCCCGCAAAGGCGATTAGGTCGATCAAAACGGGAGGCGCCGAGTGCAAGCGATCGTCGGGATCGGCCATGTCGCGATCCGCGTGAAGGATGTGTCGCGGACACTGGATTTCTACGTCGGCAAGCTCGGTTTCGAGGAGATGTTCCGCCTCGACAGGGATGGCCGCCTCTGGCTCATGTATGTGCGCATCACCGACACCCAATTTCTCGAGATCTTTCCCGAAGGCGAAGGCGAGCGCGCAGCCGGCAAGGAAGCGGTCGGCTACAACCATCTCTGCCTCGAGGTCTCGGACATCGATGCCGCTCTCGCCGATCTCGCCGCAAAGGGCGTGCCTTTGAGCAATCCGCTCAAAATGGCCCTCGACGGCAATCGCCAGGCCTGGATCGAGGACCCCGACGGGCATCGCATCGAACTGATGCAGCTATCGCCGGATTGCCTCCAGCTGCGAGCGATCGCGAGGCTGCGGCGCGAGCAAGCTTGAGAGAATGGAGAGGAATGGTGCGGATCATCGGGCAGAAGGTCTTCGTCGCCAACGCCTCCCGCACGAATTTCGTGTTCGTGAAGCTCTATACCGACGCAGGCGTCGAAGGGGTCGGCGAGGCTACCCTCGAATGGCGCACCAAGACCGTCGTCGCCGCGCTCGAGGAGCTCGAGCGCAGCATCATCGGCCTCGATCCCTTCGAGACCGAGCGCATCGTCGAGATGCTGCATCGCGACAGCTATTGGCGCACGGGCGCCGTGTTCCGCAGCGCGCTCGGCGCGATCGAGGCCGCGCTGCTCGACATCAAGGGAAAGGCGCTCGGCGTTCCGGTCTACGAATTGCTGGGCGGCAAGCATCGCTCGCGCGTAAAATGCTACGCCAATCATTGGTTCTTCGGCGCGAAGGAGCCGCAGGACTACGCCGCGAAGGCGAAGGAAGCGGTCGCCATGGGGTTTCGCGCGCTCAAATGGGATCCCTTCGAGGATGTGTGGCTCGAGATGGACCGTGGCCAGCGGCGGCGCATGCTCGCTTGCGTCGAAGCCGTGCGCGGCGCGGTCGGCCCTGATGTCGAGTTGATGATCGACGTGCACGGCCGTCTCAATGTGCCGACCGCGATCGCCATGGCGCGCGAGCTCTCGCGCTTCGACGTCGCCTGGATCGAGGAGCCGACGCCCCCGGAGAGCATCGACGCGCTCGCCGAGGTGCGCGCCGCAAGCCCGGCGCCGATTGCGGCCGGCGAGCGCTATTTCGAGCCCGAGCGCTTCGGCGAGCTGATCGCCAAGCGGGCCGCCGACATCCTGCAGCCCGATGTCTGCCATCTCGGTGGCCTCTTCGTCACGAAGCGGGTCGCCGGAATGGCGCATGACCGATTGCTGCCGGTGGCGCCGCATAATCCGACCGGGCCGGTCATGAACGCGATGACGCTGCATCTGGCGGCCGCGATCCCGAACTTCTCGATTTTCGAGACCGTGATGATCGACGTGCCCTGGCGGCGGGAACTGGTGCGGGAGACGCTCGCCTTCGATGCGGGCCATCTCGTCGTCCCGAGCGGGCCCGGCCTCGGCGTCGAGCTGATCGAGGAGGCCTGCGCCAAATTTCCGTACGAGCCCTACGACCTGCCGATCTTCTCAGGCGAGATGACAACGCAAGGCGTGGCACAGGGGATCGCCGCGATGCCCGGATCGGAGAAGCGCCAGGGATCGCTTCGGACTGCGAGACGCTAAGCCACGACGCAAGAGCAAGGCCAATCCCAGCGCACAAGGGCAGGCTTCTCGGGGTCAGCCGCCGGGGTCATGAACGAAGAAAAGGGTACAGGGAGAGACAGGATGACCAGGATATCGCGATCGGCGCTCGGGCTCCTCGCAGCTGCGGCGCTCGCGGGCGGGGCGGCCCGGGCGCATGCCGCCGAAATCCTGTGGTGGGCGCCGAATTGGGGGCAGGCCCGCGCCGAGGAGCTCGCCAGGAAGTTCGAGGCGGCCAACCCTGACCTCAAGGTCAAGATCGAGGTGACCGTATCGGATGGCCTGCAGAACCGCGTGCTGGTTGCGCTGAAATCCGGCTCGCCGCCCGACCTGATCGAGATCCAGAACGGTTGGAACATCCCCTTCGCGGCGACGGGCACACTGATGCCGCTCGACGATGTCTATGCCAAGAGCAAGATCGACAAGGCGGATTTCGCGCCGGCGGCGCTCAGCCTGTCGACCTTGGACGGCAAGCTCTACGGGCTCCCCTATCGGATCGAGGCGCATGCGGTGTATTACAACAAGGCCGCCTTCAGGGAGGCCGGACTCGATCCAGCGAAGCCTCCGAAGACCTGGCCGGAGCTCACCGAGGTTGCCAAGAAGCTCACCAAGACCGTGAACGGCAAGCCGCAATTCGGCTATGGGATCACGGGCGGAGGCGAATTCGGCAACACCATCTACCGCACGCTGCCCCTCATCTGGATGAATGGCGGCTCGATCCTCTCCGACGACATGAAGCAGGTCATCGTCAACCAGAAGCCCGCAGTCGAAGCCGTCGAGTTCTATACGGGCATGCTTACGAAGGAGAAGGTTTCCCCGCCATCGACCCTGCAGAATGACGGCCTCGCGCTCCGACGCCTGTTCATCGCCGGCTCGATCGCGATGTACCAATCAGGCCAGTTCGATATCGTGGCGATCAAGAAGGAGAACCCGTCGCTCGATTTCGGCATCATGCCGATCCCGGCGCCTCCGGGCAAGAGCCCTGCGGCGCTGCTCGGCGGCTGGCATTTCGTCATTCCCGAGGATTCGAAGAACAAGGACGGCGCCGCAAGGCTCCTCGCATTCCTGGCAGAGCCCGACAATATGGGCTTCTACACCGACACTTTTCCGGCGCGGAGCTCGGCCATGAATCTGCCGCGCTTCCGGGCGCCCGAGCTCGCGGCCTTCAAGGAGATGCTGCCCTTCGCGAGACCCGCGCCGCCGCACAAGAACTGGGTGCAAATCACGCAAGTCTATTTCGACAATCTGCAACGGGTGCTGACCGGAGAGGCCACGGCCCAGAAGGCGATGGACGATGCGGCCGCCGACATCCAATCCCTGCTCGAGTGAGGGCACGCCCACCACGAAGAGGCCGCTTCGACGATCTCGCCCTGCGTTCTCGCTGAGCACGGGGTTGCTGTTCGCGCTGCCGGCGCTCCTAGCGCTCGCCCTCCTCATCGTCTATCCACTGCTCTACACGCTAGCCCTCAGCGTCCTCGACGATGCCGGCCGCTTTGTCGGGTCTCGCAATTACCAGCGGATCGTCAACTCACCGCTGACGCTGACCGCGCTTTGGAACACCTTCTACTATGTGGGCGCGTCGCTCGCGCTACAGATCGCGCTCGGCACCGCGGTCGGCATCATGCTGAACCAGAAATTCCGCGCGAGGGGGCTCGCGCGCTCGCTCATCCTCATCCCCTGGATTGTTCCCGGGATCGTCGCCGCCACCACCTGGGCCTGGATGTTCCATTCCGAGTTCGGGATCGTGAACTACATCCTCGAGCGCATCGGCCTCGTCGACGGCCCGGTCGGCTGGCTGACCTCACCGCAGCTCGTGCTGCCGTCGCTAATCGCCGTGAATGTCTGGAAGATGTTTCCCTTCGTCGCCGTGATGGTGCTCGCCGGCCTCCAGGCTGTCCCGGATTCCCATTACGAGGCGGCGCGCATGGATGGCGCCGATTTTCTCGACGAGGTGCGCTATGTGATGATTCCGCATCTAAAGCCGATCCTCACCGCGATCACGCTGCTGCTGCTGATCTGGGGTTTGAACGGGATCACCCTGATCTACGCGATGACGAAGGGGGGGCCCGCAAACCACTCCCTGATCACGCCGATCCAGATCTACAGAGCCGCCTTCGAGCAATTCCGCTTCGGCGAAGCCGCCGCGCTCTCGGTTCTGTTCTTCGGCGTCGTCCTCGTGCTGATCGCCCTTTACATCCGCATTCTCGGCCGCAGGGCGGAAGCTTGACATGGCTGCGCTCGGCCGGCGTTCGCGCCTCATCTACGTGCCTGTGGCCTTCACCGTCGGCGTGAGCCTGTTCCCTTTCGCCTGGATGGCCCTGTCGTCGATCAAGACGTTGCGCGAGCTCTATACCGTCCCGCCGGCCTGGCTGCCGCAGGCGCCGACGCTCGCGAATTACTGGAAGGTGCTGACGCAATCGAACATCCCCCGCTATTTCCTGAACAGCCTCGTCATCTCGACGGGCTCGACCGTCCTCGCGATCGGGCTCGCGGTGTTCGCCGCCTACGGCTTCGCGCGCTTCCGCTTCCGCGGCAAGTCCTGGTGCGAGGCCTTCGTGCTGGTGGGCCAGCTCTTGCCGACGGCTGCCATCATCGTGCCGCTCTACATCACGCTCGGAAAATTCGGTCTCGCCAACACCTGGCTCGGGTTGATCGTCACCTATCTCATCCTGACGCTGCCGCTCTCGGTGTGGATGCTGATCGGCTATTTCCAAGCCATCCCGGTCGAGCTCGACGAGGCGGCAATCATCGACGGCGCCTCGCGCATCGGCGTATTGC
>JBIOEK010000295.1:0-5433 GCA_044445925.1 Hyphomicrobiales bacterium | reverse complement strand
GCCCGAAGGATTTCGCCATCGGCATCGCGGCCTTCCTGCTGCTCGTCTTCTGGAAGGTCCCGCCCTGGCTGGTGGTGGTGGCGGGCGCCCTTTGCGCTGCGGCCGTCTCGGCCTAAGCCAGGGCGGCGGTGTGCATGTTGGCGACACGCATCCGCGAACGCGTTTCCGCGCGCCTTTTCGGTCCGGATCTTCGGCCGATGATTGTCAATAGCCGGCCTATTGTTCATAATGCCTCTATGATCACGAGCCAACACGGCGTGCGAGCCCCGCTGCCCGAGCACCTCGAGCGAGGGCATGTCGAGTTGCGCCCGGGGAAGCTCGAACCGTTTCGCGTATAGATGCGCCGATGAGCAGCCGAGTATCCGCCGAGGAGGAGCTTCGCAGGCGAACGCGAAGGGATTTCGTCAAGGAGGAGCGTGCGCAGCAGACGCAGCAGCGGGTCCTCGAGGAAGCGCAGCGTCAGAAAGCCACGAGCGCCAAGACCGCGCGGCTCCGGGAGCTGCGCGAGGCGCGGGATTTGGCGGAGCGCGAAGCGGAGGAAACCGCCGCCAAGTTGAAGCCTGCACCGGCAAAGCGAAGCCCATCTCGCGCGAAGAAGGCGCCTGCAGGCAAGGCTATGGCGCCAAAGCCCGTTTCCAAGGCATCCGCAAAGGCCCCGGCCACTGAGACTTAGAGCGGGATGCGGTTGGGTTCTATCGACATAGAGCTTAACGCTCGAACGAGCGACGATTCCCCTAACGCCCACCGACGAGGTGATACAGCATGTCGAGACCACCCTACAGGTCACGCGGGACGATGGGCCCGCGCGATGCAGCCGAGGCCGCCTTCAAATCGGCGACTACTAAGCCGGTCGCGCCCGCCCCCAAGGCGCCGGCCCTGCCCGGCGTGAAAGAGCTCGTGTCCCTGCGCATCGACCAAGACGTCCTCGAGCATTTCAGGCAGGCCGGCCCGGGCTGGCAAGACCGGATCAACGAGGCGCTGCGCAAGATCGCCGGGAAATAGGGAGAGCCGTGCCGCCAAGATTCAAAGCGGCATCTGCCTATATCCGCTTGCTTTGACGCGCGATCTTATCCGAAATCATGCCCCGCCTTCGCGAGGGCAGGCTTTTCGCGATCATGCGCCAAGCCGGAAAAAGCCCAAGCCGGAAAAAGCGCATGCCAAAAACCGCATATGCTGAAAAGCACACACGGATACACGTTTCCGGTCCTGCACCCTGGCAGGCCTGATCCCGTAGCGGGCTGTCAGCCTCGAACGCCGTGACCCCGGCGCACAGGCTTAAGGCAGAAGCCTCGCGAAGCCGTGAAACCTCGCGACGCAGACGGCTCGAGTGTTAGCGCTTCGGTAGGAAGCGCAACAACCCTCCACCTATTCGTTCGAGCATGATTTTCGTAAAAACCAGCATCCACCCCCGCTTCCGCGAGGGCAGGGCTTTCCGGGTCATGCTCGAGGCGAACGTCTCAAATGGATTTGAGGTTGCCCGCCGACTTCTTGCCGCTCTTGCGGTCGTCCTCGAGCTCGTAGCTGATCTTCTGGCCGTCGTTGAGGCCGCTCATGCCGGCGCGCTCGACCGCCGAGATGTGGACGAATACGTCCTGACCGCCGCCATCGGGTTGAATGAACCCGAAGCCCTTCGTTGCATTAAACCACTTCACCGTTCCGGTAGCCATTATCGCAAGTTCCTGATGTTGCCACGCTCTGTTCATAGCTGGCGCCGCGCCTAGCGTCTACTGGGCAGGTGTCGACTAGGTGCAACGATTTCTTGAAACACCACGCTCGCGGCTTTGCGCCTCTGACCTGCGAAATGCTGGAGTCACTAGGCCGTGTTCTCGCGCATCTCGTCTGGAAGCCGGTCGGGCCGCGGCGGCTTTTGCAGCCACAGCCCGACCGAACGGATGGCGACGTAGAAGACGGGCGTGAAGAACAGTCCGAAGATGGTCACGCCGAGCATGCCGAAGAATACCGCTGTGCCGAGCGCCTGGCGCATCTCGGCTCCGGGGCCGGTCGCTACCACCAAGGGCACGACGCCGAGCGTGAAGGCAAGTGCCGTCATGAGGATTGGGCGGAGCCGCAGCCGACAGGCTTCGACCGCGGCTGCGACCGGGTCACTGCCGTCGCGCATCTCGGCCTCCCTGGCGAACTCGACGATGAGAATGGCGTTCTTGGCGGCAAGGCCGACCAGGACCACGAGGCCGATCTGGGTGAGGATGTTGTTGTCCATCCCGCGCAGCAGCACCCCCGAAAGCGCCGCGAGCACGCTCATGGGCACGATGAGCACGATCGCCAGCGGCAGGCCCCAGCTCTCATATTGAGCCGCGAGCACCAGGAACACGAAGACGACCGAGAGCGCAAACACATAGACCGCGGTGTTCCCGGAGGCGCGCTCCTGATAGGCGAGCTCGGTCCATTCGAAGTCCATCCCGCGAGGCAGCACCTCGCGCGCCAACGCCTCCATCCGCGAGATCGCCGTGCCCGACGACACACCCGCCGCGGCGTTGCCCTGAAGGGGCACGGAGACATACATATTGTAGCGCTGCACGAGATCGGGTCCGCTCACCTCGCGCGGCTCGGCGAGCGTGCCCATAGGAACCAGCGCCCCGGTCGATGAGCGCACCCGCAGCCGGTTGATGTCGTCGGCATCCATGCGGAAGCGCTGATCGGCTTGCGCGCGCACTTGATAGATGCGCCCGAACGCATTGAAATCATTGACATAGGCTACGCCGAGATTGTCCTGGAGCGTCTCGAAGATGTTGGCGATCGGCACGTTGAGGATCTGGGCCTTCTGGCGGTCGATATCGAGATAGATCTGGGGCGAGCCCGCCGAGAACGTGGTGAACACGCCCGAGAGCCTCGCGTCCTGGCGGGCTCGCCCCATCAGCTCATAGGCCTTGGCGAGCACCGGACCGACCTCGGCGCCCGCACGATCCTGCAACTGGATCTTGAAGCCCCCGGCATTGCCGATGCCCCGCACCGGCGGCGGCGGAATGACGATGATGAAGGCCTCCTCGATCGTCTGCAGGCGCGCCGTCAGATCCTTGATGATGGCGGAGGCGCTACGGCCCTCCTTCACCCTCTCCTCGAAGGGACGAAACGACACGAAGACGGCCGCCGAGTTCGTGGCATTGGTGAAGGTGGCAGCCGAGAAGCCGGCGAAGGCGACGGCATTGAAGGCTCCGGGCGTTTGCTGGGCGATCTCGCTGATGCGCCGCGTCACGGCATCGGTGCGCGAGAGCGAAGCGCCGTCCGGCAGCTGGGCGATGACGATGGCATAGCCTTGGTCGAGCGTCGGGATGAAGCCTTGCGGCACGCGCATGGCGATCCAGACGGTCGCGCCGATCAGCAAGGCATAGACCGGCAAGACGATGCTCTTGCGCCTCGCCAGCACCCCGACCAAGGCCGCATAGCCATCCGCCATGCGCTCGAACCCACGGTTGAAGCCGTTCGCGAGAAAGCTTCCCAACCGCACAAGGAGATTGCGGGACGTCTCGGAAGCATGCGGCTTCAGGAGAAAGGCAGCGAGCGCCGGCGACAACGTGAGCGACAGGAACGCCGAGATCAGGGTCGAGACGGCGATCGTCAGGGCGAATTGGCGATAGAACTGGCCGCTGAGGCCAGGGATGAAGGCCGTCGGCACGAAGACGGCGGCGAGCACCAGCGCGATGGCGATGAGGGCCTTGCCGACCTCGTCCATGGTTGCGTGCGCCGCCTCGCGCGGCAACATGCCTTGCGCGATCTTGCGCTCCACATTCTCGACCACGACGATCGCGTCGTCGACCACGATGCCGATCGCGAGCACCATGCCGAACAAGGTCAACATGTTGAGCGAGAAGCCAAGCGCCGCCATCACCGCGAAGCTGCCGATGAGCGATACCGGGATGGCAACGATCGGAATGATCGCCGTCCGCCAGCTCTGGAGGAAGACGAGGATCACCAGGATGACGAGGATCATGGCCTCGAACAGCGTATGATAGACGGCCTCGACCGATTGCGCGATGAACTCGGTCGGGTTGTAGACGATGGTGTAGTCGATGCCGGGCGGGAAGCTCTGCTTCAGGCGCTGCATGGTCTTCTGGATGTCGGCCGAGGCCTGCAAGGCGTTGGTGTTGGGACGCTGGAAGATTACGAGCGCGACGGCAGTCTTGCCGTTCAGGTAGGAATTGGTGAAGTAATCCTGCGCGCCGAGCTCGACCCTTGCCACGTCCTGCACGCGCACCAGCCGCCCGTCGGGGGTCGAGCGCACGATGATCTGTCGGAACTGCCTCGGGTCCTCGAGCCTCCCTTGCGTCGTCACCGTCACCTGGAAGGCGCTTTGCGAGGCGACCGGCTCCTGCCCGAGCGATCCGCCCGACACCTGCACATTCTGCTCCTGTATGGCTCGCGTCACATCGCCCGCGGTGAGGCCGAAGGTCGCGAGCTTCTCGGGGTCGATCCAGATGCGTAGCGAGTATTGACGTTCCCCGAAGATCGTCACGTCGCCGACGCCCCCCAACGCAAGAGCTCGTCGCGCACATTGTTGCGGGCATAGTTCGAGACGTAGAGCTGATCATAGGCGCCGTCGGGCGAGAGCATATGCACGACCATCATCAGGTCGGGCGAGCTCTTGAGCGTCGTCACGCCGAGCCGCTTCACGTCGTCGGGCAGGCGTGGCGTGGCGATCTGCACGCGGTTCTGGACCAGCACCTGCGCCTTATCGAGATCGGTGCCGAGCTTGAAGGTGATGGTGAGCGACATATTGCCGTCGCCCGAGGAATAGGAGGACATGTAGAGCATGTCCTCGACGCCGTTGACCGCCTCCTCGATCGGCGTCGCGACGGTCGCGGCCACGGTCTCGGCATTGGCGCCCGGATAGGAGGCGCGCACCACGATGGTCGGCGGGGCGATCTCGGGATATTGCGCGACCGGCAGACCCGTATAGGCGATGCCGCCGACGATCAGCAGCACGATGGCGAGCACCGTCGCAAAGATCGGACGGTCGACGAAGAAATGCGAAAAGCCCATGGCCTATCTATATCCAGCCGCCATTCAGCCGCCGGCGCGCTCGCGGGTCGGCGGCAAGACCGTCATCTTCGGATCGACCGTGACGCCGGCCCGCACCCGCATCAAGCCGTTGACGACCACCGTCTCCTCTCCGGTAAGGCCTTCGCGCACGATGCGATAACCGTCGATATGGGGTCCCATGCGAACCGTCTTCGTCGCGATCTTGTTGTCCGGGCCGAGCACATAGACGATCCGCTTGTCCTGGTCCGTCGCGAAGGCCTCTTCGGGCAGGAGTACGCCCCGATGCAGCGCCGCGCCGAGGATGCGCACGCGGCCGAACAGGCCAGGCGTCAGCTCGCCTGCCTTGTTGTCGAATACGGCGCGGCCGCGGATGGTGCCGCTCGCCTGGTCGATGCGGTTGTCGAGAAAGTCGAGCTTGCCTTTCCGCGTCGGCTCCTT
>JBIOEK010000294.1:0-5451 GCA_044445925.1 Hyphomicrobiales bacterium | reverse complement strand
GCCCGGCGCCGCCAGCGCCTGCAGGCGGGCCGCGATGTTCACGCCATCGCCGAGCAGATCCCCGTCGCGCCCGACCACATCGCCGAGCGACACCCCGATGCGGAAGATCATCCGTTGCTTGTCGGCGATGAGGGCGTTGCGGGTCTTCAGCGCTTCCTGGATATCCATGGCGGCCCGCACGGCCTCGACCGCCGAGTCGAACTCGGCGAGGACCGCGTCGCCCGCCGTGTTGAAGATCCGTCCTCGCCCCCGGCTCACGAAATCCGCGAATATCTCGCGGTATTCCATCAGGCGCTTCAAGGTGGCGTCCTCGTTTTCGGCGACGAGCCGGCTATAGCCGACAACATCGGCGGCCATGATGACGGCGATCTTGCGCCTCAGGCGAGCTTCATCCATGCGATACGCCCGTCGCGGTTAGGCTGCGTTCATCAGCCCTACGATATTGTCACTTCGTGGACATCGCGCCTTAAGCCGCGACGTGATGTCTTATGCCGAGGCTCTCCTCGAGCCGTGACCTTACGTCGGTGACAGGACGAATGAAATGGTCCAATCGCCCAACCGTCTCGACGCCGCGCTGGCACTGTCGCGCTTCGGATTGGGCGCGCGCCTGGGCGATATCGACGAGATCGCGTCCGATCCGCGCGGCGCGCTCAAGGACGAGATCGCGCACCGCGTCGTGCCCTCGCCCACGGGCGACGAGCTGAAGCCAACGCCGGCGCTGCTCGCCGAGCTCTATGCCTTCGAGGAGATGCAGCGCGAGATGCGGGCTCAGAGCGCCGCGTCCTCGACGGCCGGCGCTCCAGCTGGGCCATCCGCAACGCCCAAGCCCGCTATCGCCCCCGCTCCCCAGCCCGCCGGGGCGCCGGACATGGCGGCCAGTCAAGGCGCCGGCGCGCCGGCCCAGCCGGTGCCGATACCGGCCGGCACCCAGCCGCAACCCCAGCCGAAGGCCGTGCCGCCTCTGCCGCAGCGCGTCTTCCTCGCCGAAGCCAAGGCGCGCTTCTCCGGCACCATCCACCTTCCGCGGATCGGCTTCGGCGAGCGGCTCGCCATGTTCTGGGCGAACCATTTCGCCATATCCGCCGCCAAGGGCCCGAATGTGCGCATCCTCGCCGGAGCGTTCGAGCGCGAGGCGATCCGGCCGCATGTGTTCGGGCGGTTCGTCGACATGCTGCTCGCCGTCGAAACCCACCCCGCCATGCTGATCTTCCTCGATAACCAGCAATCGATCGGGCCCAATTCGAAAGCCGGCCAGAACCGCAAGCGCGGCCTGAACGAAAACCTGGCTCGCGAGACGCTCGAGCTGCACACGCTCGGCGTCAATGGCGGCTATACGCAAAATGACGTCACCGCGCTGGCGCGTATCATTACCGGCTGGACGGTGGTGGGGCGCGAAGGCCGCCTCGGCGAACCGGGCACCTTCACCTTTTTTGCCAATGCCCATGAGCCGGGCGACCAAGAGGTCCTGGGCAAAACCTATGCCGATGGCGGCTTTGAGCAGGGCAAGGGGGCGCTTCTCGATCTCGCGCGGCATCAAGCGACCGCGACCCATATCGCCTTCAAGCTCGCCCGCCATTTCATATCGGACGATCCTCCGGCCTCCCTCGTCGACAGGCTCGCCAAGGTTTTCCGGGCGACCGATGGCGACCTCGCCGCGTTATCGACGAGCCTGATCGAGGCGAAGGAAGCCTGGGCGCCCGAGCTCGCCAAGTTCCGTTCTCCACTCGAATTCAGCATTGCGCTGCTGCGCGCCACGAACGCCAGGCCCGAGCCGCAGCCGGTGCTGGGCGGCCTCTATGCGATGGGCCAGCCCTTCTGGCAGCCCTCGGGCCCGAACGGATTCCCAGACACGGCCGAGGCCTGGGCCTCTTCCGAGGGGCTCAAGATGCGCATGGACGTCGCCAACGCCGCAGCGATCAAGGGCGCGGATTATTTCGAGCCGTCGGACTTCATCGACGGTCGGCTCGGCCCGCTTCTGTCCGGCGAAACGCGAAGCGCCGTGGCGCGCGCCGAGAGCCGGGCCCAGGGGCTCGCAATCGCATTCATGTCCCCCGAATTCCAAAGGCGCTGACCATGTTGTGCGAAACCGTTTCTCCTTCCCGCCGCGCCATTGTCGGAGCTTCCGGCGCCCTGTTCGCCTGGGCCTTCATGCCGAAATTCGCCAGCGCCGCCCAAGGCCGGGATGCGCGCTTCATTACCATCATCCTGCGCGGCGCCCTCGACGGGCTCACCGCGGCGCCGCCTCTCGGCGACCCGGACTATCAAGCCTTGCGCCAGGGCATCGCTCTGCATCCGGACGGAACCAATGCGGCGCTGCCGCTCGACGGCTTCTTCGCCCTACATCCCTCCATGCCGAACTTTGCGAGGCTCTATCGGACCGGACAAGCGAGCGTCGTGCATGCCAGCGCCACCCCCTATCGCGAGCGATCGCACTTTGATGGGCAGGATGTGCTCGAATCGGGCTATGAAATGCCGGGAAGGGTCGATTCCGGCTGGCTCAACCGGATGCTTGCCGGCCTGCCGAAGGGCGACAAGGTCGCGCCCGGCGCGGCCGAAAGAACGCTCGGGCTTTCGGTCGGCGCCAATGCCCCCCTCGTCATTCGCGGACATGCACCTGTGCTCGGCTGGGCGCCGGCCGCGCTGCCGCCGGCCAATGACGACCTCGCTCTGCGCCTGATGGATCTCTATACCCACCGCGACCCCATGTTGGCGCAGGCCCTCGCCGAAGGCATTGCGACCGGCAAGATCGCCTCCGGCGTCGACGTCAAGGCGCGCGGCGGCCCTGGCGATCCCAATGGCATGATGCAGCTCGCCTCGGGCGCCGCCAAGCTTCTGGCCCAGCAAGACGGTCCCCGCGTCGCGGCGCTCGCCTTCGAAGGTTGGGACACTCATGCCCAGGAAATCGGCCGGCTGTCGCGCCTGCTCACCGGGCTCGACGGAGCGCTGGCGGCGTTCGAGCAGGAGCTCGGTCCCGCCTGGAAGGACACCGTGATCCTGGTGGCGACCGAGTTCGGCCGCACCGCGCGCGTCAACGGCACGGACGGCACCGATCACGGCACGGGCACCACCGCGTTCCTGGCCGGCGGCGCCGTCAAGGGCGGCCGCGTGATCGCGGATTGGCCGGGGCTCAAGGACGGACAGCTTCAAGACGGCCGCGACCTCAAGGCGACCACGGATTTGCGCGCCGTGGTGAAGGGCATCGCGGTCGATCTGATCGGCGCCTCGCCCGCGCTCCTTGCAAGAGACGTGTTCCCGGGATCGGACAAGGTCGTGCCGATGAAGGGGCTGGTGATCTAGCAACCGGCATTATCGGCGGGCGCCCTGCGAGGTGCAGCAAAACCGCGCCCGCTTGGGCGACGAACGCCAGTCGGCCGTGTCGCATTTTGCTGCTATGCAATATCAACATTTACCGGCTTGGGTTCCCCAAGCCAAATGGGGATTCTTTACTTTACCCGCTTAGAGCCCAGGGATATGGCCGAAACCACTGGGAGCTACCGATGATCATCGACCAGAACGACAAGCCCGAGAGCATCGCGGTCGCCAGCAGCCTGATTCTCGGCGCACTCCTCGATGCTTTGATCGCCAAGAACCTCATGACCTCGGCCGAGATCAGGGACGTCATGATTTCCGCCATGAAGGGCATCGGAGCGAGGCCGAGCAGCGAGACCGCCGGCATCGAGCAGATCGTCACGGCCTTCATGCGGCACTATGGGGCGCGCAGCGTCACGCCACGGAATTATTGACCCCTCGCACTGCGTCCACTCTTCCTCGCGCCTCGTTACTGTGCCTCGCCGACGAAGCCGTCATCCTCCATCACCACGGCGCAATCCGTCCATTTGGCGCTGCAGCCCTTCACGGCGACAGCGCGCGCCGCCTCGAGGGTCGAAGATCCGAAACCGTCCGAGAAGGAATTGCCGTTGCGCGAATAGACGAGCGCCTTTTCCCTCGGATCGGCGAAATAGCTCTCGAGGAAGGTCTTGCTCTTGACCTGCGCCTTGAGCCTCACGAGCAAGGCATCGACATCGGCGAGCTGCCAGGTCGGCAGCTTGAGGAAGCGCAGGAAGGTGTCGAGCTCGCGCAGCCATTCAGCGCGCCCGACCGCCGAGCCGAAGAGCCTGTGGCCGTCGTCGCCGACCGGGTCGAACATCACGAGCTTGACATCGGCGCCGCCGTCGAGCGCCGCGCCACGCATGCGCTCGACGAGATCGGGGCCGAAGAAGCTGTCATTGCGCGCATAGATCCATAGCTCGGGGACCTTGCTCGTGGCGCCGAGCGTCCCGAACGCCGTGACCAGATTGTCCTGCCAGCTAGGGCAACTTTCGAAGCGCAGCCCGCCCGAGACGCTGACCACGCCCAGCAGCCCCTTGAGGTTGCGCGAAGCCAGGCTCGCGACGTCCGCGCCTCCCGCCGAAACGCCGATGGCGATGATCCGGCTCGGATCGGCATCTGGGCGTTGCCCGATCAGGTCCAGGACCGCCTCCAGCTCGTCCGCATTGCCGAGGAAGCGCCGCATCAAGGAGCCTTGCTCGCAAGTGACCGGTCCGGGATGGGGACCGTCGGACTGGCCGAAGCCACGATGCATCGGCGCGACCGCGAGCCAGCCGCGCGCCGCGAGGTCGCGCGCCTGCCTTGCGACTGCATCCGTATGCTCGCCTGCCATGCTGACGAAGTCGATGGGCTGCCCATGCACGATCAAGGCGATCGGCAGGCGACCTTGGACATCGGCGCGCTTGACGACGAGACCTTCGAGCCGTGCCTGGTGACCGCCGATGACGACGCGGAAATAGCCATGCTCCTCGACGAGGTCGGATGCGGCGGTCGCCTGGCCATCGGTCAGGAAGGCGAGCGCCATGAAAGTCACGGCCGTGACCGCGGAAGCAAGGGTCATCCTGCACCCATCGAGCTGTCGAAGAGGGCTTTCAGGCCCCAGGCTTTGCCGAAATTGCCAATAGGGCATTGCGGTTGACAGCAAGCCGAGCCTTTGTCTATTGAACCAAGCAGTTATTTATCCAACCGGTTTGATGCAAAATGTCGCCCGACCGCCTCAGCATAACCTTCTCGGCCCTCGCCGATCCAACGCGGCGCGCCATCCTGGCTCGCCTCGCCTTGGGCGAAACTTCCGTCACGGAGCTCGCCGAGCCGTTCGATATGACGCTTCCCGCCGTCTCGAAACATCTCAAGGTGCTGGAACGCGCCGGCTTGATCGCGCGCGGCCGGGAGGCGCAATGGCGGCCGCGCCGCCTGCAGGCCGGCCCCTTGCGGGAGGTCGCCGACTGGGTCGAGCATTACCGGAGCTTCTGGGAGGAGAGCCTGGATCGCCTGGACGACTACCTGCACGAGCTGCAGGCCAAGGAAGGGAAGCGTGGACGCAAGTCATAGAGCGCCTCGCGCTGACGCTGCCAGCAACCGGCTCAACCCGAATTCGACGCCGCAACCGAGGGATCAATGGTC
>JBIOEK010000293.1:0-5454 GCA_044445925.1 Hyphomicrobiales bacterium | reverse complement strand
GTGCTCGACAAGGGCTTCAAGACGGTGGCGCTGAGCTATGCCAACAATGATTACGGCGTCGGCATCGCCGAGGTCTTCCGCAAGGAATACACGGCTGCCGGCGGCACGCTCGCGGCCGACCAGATCCACGAGACCAAGAAGGCCTCCTACCGCGCCGAGCTGGCGACCCTCGCGGCAACGAAGGCGCCGGCCCTGGTGCTGATCGCTTATGCGGGCGATAGCGGCCTCACCATCATCAAGCAGGCGCTCGAGAACAATTTCTTCAACACCTTCATCGGCACCGAAAGCATCCGCGACAACACGGTGATCAAGCAGATCGGCGCCGAGAATTTGAAGAACTTCTTCGGCACGGCGCCGACCTCGCCGACCGACACGACTGCGCATAAGAAGTTCGACGACGCCTTCGCCAAGGCAAGCCCCGGCATGACCAACAAGCTCTTCGTCGAGCAGGTCTATGACGCGACCATGATGGCGGCGCTCGCCATCGAGAAGGCCGGCTCGACCGACCGCGTCAAGATCCGCGACGCGCTGCGCGCCATCGCCGGCCCCGACGGCACCAAGGTCGAGCCGACGGAATGGAAGAAGGCGGTCGATGCCATCAAGGCCGGCCAGTCGATCGCCTTCGTGGGCGCTGCCGGCCCGCATGTCTTCGACAAGAATGGCGACGTCACCGGCTATATCGGCGAATGGGTCGTCAGCGGCGACGAATTCAAGGAGGTCAAGGTCTACCCGCCGATGTGAGGGTAGCTCAGGGGCTGGAGGAAAAGGCATGGCTCTCAAGATCTACGGGGTCGCGCGTTCCCGCGCGATCCGCACCCTATGGATGGTGCACGAGCTCGGGGTTCCCTTCGAGCTCGTCGAGGTGGCGCCCGGAGCTGGCGGAAGCCGCAAGCCCGAATATTTGAGCCTCAATCCCACCGGCGCCGTTCCATGGATCGAGGATGACGGGCTGATCCTTTGGGAATCGCTGGCCATCAACCTCTATCTGGCCAAGAAGCATGGCGCCCCCTTGGGACCCAAGGACATCCGCGAGGATGGTCAAATGACAATGTGGGGCTTTTGGTCGGCGATAGAAATCGAGCCGAGGGCGGCAACGGCGATGTACAACATCTCCGTGCTCCCGCCCGATGAACGCGATGCTTCGGCGGCCGCCAGCGCCTTGGAGGCGCTGAAGGCCCCTCTGCAGATACTCGAGCATGCTCTGGAGAGGGGTGGCGGATTTCTGGTCGGAGGGCGCTTCACGGCCGCCGATCTCAACGCGATCGCCTGTGTGTTCTACCTGCGGTTCGCCCCGCAAGCTCTCGCCGACAAGCCAGCGATACGTGCTTGGTACGAGGCCGGCATGGCGCGCCCGGCAAACCGCACGGTTTTTGCTCTGCGCGGCGACTGACACCGTTTCTCTATTCGGCTGCCCGCTCGCCCTTCACCTCGCCCGACACCTTCAGCGTCGTCTCGATCTGCCGCAACAGGCGACGCAGCTGCGACAGCGGATGGTTCGGAAATCGCGCATCGTATTGCGCATCGTCGGATCGGTTGCGCCCGGGAGGCGTCTTGACCGAGGGGTCGTAGGGATCGGCCATCCAGCCGACGGCCTGCTCCGCGCCTTCCTCGAGCTTCACTTCGCCTTTCTGCATCAGCTCGCCGAAGATCGCGGTGTCGCGCATGCCGGTGACGCCGCGCTCCCGGAAGGCCGCCGTGATCATGTAGCCGAAATCGCGAAAGGGCAGGGAGACGCAGCCGAGATACCCCATGCCGAAGGGCGTTTGCGGGACCTTGGAGATCTCGTGGAACGCCGCGCAGCCATCGATGATGCGCAGCTCGACCTCGACGATGGCGCCGTTGCTGCGGGCGGAGGATTCCCGCATCTGGGCGCGCCACCGGTCAAGTGTTTGCGGGCTCGCGCCCATCGGAGACGGCTTGGTGAAGTAATAGAGCGTCACCGGATTGCCTTCGCCCGTCAGCCAAAGGCGCTGATTGCCGTCATCGCCCTGCGCGACGAGACCTGTGGTGTCGAAGGTGACGGAATCAAGCGAGCGCATTTTGCAATCCTTTGCGAATCGGCAAGCAATAGGACGCCCCGATCCGAAGCCCTGTGACTTGCTTCACTGGCAAGGGCGCACGGACCGGCGATCAGCCTTTCTCCGGCACGGGCGGCCGCGAGGTGCGTTCCGGCAGCATCCCCTTGGGGAAGCGCTGCAGGATGACCTGCAGAAGGAGCCCGATCAGGAATACCCTGAGATAACTGCCGCGGATCTGCCATTCGGGCGGCAACCTGCCGGTGACGAGCTCGCTCGCCGACCACAGGGTCCAGATGGCGACGGGGCCGAGAATGGCGCCGCGGTTATTGGCACTACCGCCGGCGATCAGCATGACCCAGACCAGGAAGGTCGTGATCAGCGGCAAGGTGGCGTCGGGCCCGATGAACTTGAAGGCGTGCGAGGTGAGGGCGCCGCTCAGCCCCATCACCATCGAGCCGAGCGTGAAGGCTTGCAGGCGGAAGGCGGCGACGTCCTTGCCGAAAGCTTCGGCCGCGTCCTCGCTGTCGCGGATGGCCCGCATGACGCGGCCCCACGGCGAGCCGGCGAGGCGCTCGAGCGCGAGGTAGAGAGCCAGCACGATGACGACGACGAGGCCGAGATAGGCAAGGTCGCGCCAGATTCCCGGCAGCCCGTCGAAGGGGCGCGGGATCGACACGATGCCGCGCGAGCCATTGGTCAGCCAGATCTCGTTGTCGATGATGAGGCGCAAGATCTCGGCGATGCCGATGGTCGCCATCGCCAGATAATCGCTCTTGAGGCCAAGGCAGATGCGCCCGACGCACCAGCCCACCGCCGCCGACAGCGCCATGGCGCTCAAGATGCCGATCGCGACCGGCAGGCCGAAGCCGACGAAATGGCCGGGCGTCGGCGGCGCCGTGAGGATGGCGCTCGTATAGGCGCCGACCGCGAAGAAGCCACTCACGCCGGCGTTGAACAGCCCGCCATAGCCCCATTGCAGGTTGAGGCCGAGCGCCATCACGGCGTAGATGCCGCCGATAGTGAGCAGCGACGCCGCGTATTCGCCGTAGCCGATGAGGGCACTCATCAGTAGACCCGCCCGCGAAACAGGCCGCTCGGGCGCCAGAGCAGCATCGCCACCATGATGGCGAAGGCGACGCCGGTCTTGTAGTCGGGCCGCACCAGCGGGTGGTCGGAGAGGAGCGGATAGGTCGAGAGCTCCTCGGCGAGGCCGATGACGAGGCCCCCGGCGATGGCGCCATAGGGCTTGCCGATGCCGCCCAGGATCGCTGCCGCGAAGAGCGGCAGCAACAGGTTCCAGCCCATATTCGGGTTGAGCTGGGTGTCGATCGCCAGGAACACGCCAGCCGCGGCCGCAAGGCCTGCGCCGAACACCCAGGTCCAGAGCGAGACGGTGTCGAGATCGATGCCGCATACCCGCGCCAGGGTCGGCTGGTCGCTCACCGCCCGCATCGCCTTGCCGAGCCGCGTGCGGGTGAGGAAAAGATGCAAGGCCATGACTAGCGCGACCGCGGTGGCGATGATGGCGATGTGGCGTGGCGCGACGAGCAGCGTATCGAACAGAAGGATCGGGCGCCTTATGCCGCTCTCATAGGCCTGGTCATTGGCGCCCCAGAAGATCTCGACGAGCGAGCGCAGCATGAGGGCGACGCCGAACGAGGCGATGACCACGACGATGGTCGGCTGATCGCGGAACGGCCGGTAGAACAGCCGGTCGACCGCGATGGCGAGGGCCGCGGTCGCCAGCAAGGCGATGGGCAAGGTCGCGAGCGGCGGCAGGCCGGTGAACCCGACCGCCGACAAGGTGACATAGGCTCCGAAGGTCATCACGTCGCCATGCGCGAAATGGCCGAAGCGCAGCACGCCATAGATCAGCGACAGGCCGACGGCGCCGAGCGCATAGATGCAGCCGAGCACGATGCCCGGAATGACGTAAAGGTTGATGAGCTCCATCCCGTCCCTCTCAGCCGCCCAGGAACGCCTCGGCCATCTGCCGGTTGGCGAGCAGGCCTTCGCCCGTCCCGGAGAAGCGGTTTCGCCCCGCGGCGAGGACGTAGCCGCGATCGGCAATCTCGAGCGCGCGGCGGGCGTTCTGCTCGACCATGAGGACCCCGATCCCGGTGCGGTTGATCGCCTGGATATGGGAGAAGATCTCCGCCATGACCTTCGGCGCGAGGCCAGCCGTCGGCTCATCGAGCAGGAGGAGCTTCGGCCCGCTCATCAGGGCGCGGGCGAGGGCGACCATCTGGCGCTCTCCGCCCGACATCTCGCCGACCAATTGCCGCCGCCGCCGCCCAAGCCCCGGAAAGAGCGCGTATTGGGCCTCGAGCAGCGGCGCGAGCGGGGAGCGCACGGTGAACGCTCCCATCTCCAGGTTTTCCGCGACGGTGAGCGTCGGGAAGACATTGTGCTCCTGCGGCACATAGGCCATGCCGAGGCCGACCAGGCGTTCGGGCGCAGCGCCCGTGATGTTCTGCCCGGCGAAGCGCACGCTCCCGGCCTGGGTAACGACCAGGCCGAACAGCGTCTTGATCAAGGTCGATTTGCCGGCCCCGTTGGGGCCGATGATGACCGAGAGCTCGCCCGCCTCGGACACGAGGTCGACCTCGTGAAGGATGGTCGTGTCGCCATAGCCGGCGCTGAGCCTCTCGATCTCGAGGAGGCTCATGGCGGGGCGGCCGTCGCGGGAGCCCCGAGATAAGCTTCGCGCACCTGCTCGTTCGCCTTGATCTCGTCCATCCTGCCCTGCGCCAGCACCTTTCCCTGCGCCATGACGATCACCGGATCGCATAGCCGCGTGATCAGGTCCATGTCGTGCTCGATGATGCAAAAGCTCGTCCCGCGCTCGCCATGCAGCCGCTCGACATAACGGGCGAGCTCGCCGAGCAGCGTTCGGTTGACGCCGGCGCCCGGCTCGTCGAGCAGCACGATCTCGGCATCGACCATCATGGTGCGGCCGAGCTCGAGCAGCTTCTTCTGCCCGCCCGACAGCGTCCCGGCGAGAGCGAGGCGGCGCGAAGCGAGGCCGAGGATCTCCAAGGTCTCCTCGGCGCGGCGATAGACCTCCTGCTCCTCGCGGCGCACGCGGCCCGGCCGGAACCAGGCGGCGAGCACGCGCTCGCCGCTTTGGCGGGGCGGCACCGCCATCAGGTTCTCGAGCACCGTCATGCGCGTCCATTCCTTGGGGATCTGGAAGGTGCGCGCGAGGCCTAGGCCGAACAGCTCATGGGGCTTCTTGCCGGTCACGTCCTTGCCGCCGAGAAGGATGCGGCCGTGATCGGGGCGCGTGACACCGGCGATGATGTTGAACAGCGTCGTCTTGCCGGCGCCGTTCGGACCGATGAGGCCGGTGATCGAGCCGCGCGGCACCTCGAAGGCGCAAGCGTCTACAGCCGTCAGCCCGCCATAGCGCTTGACGATCCGGTCGACGGTGAGG
>JBIOEK010000292.1:0-5486 GCA_044445925.1 Hyphomicrobiales bacterium | reverse complement strand
GATCGAGCTCACGGCGGATTACGTGCATGCGCAGCTCTGCAATACGGCGCTCCACGCCTTCGCGGCAGAGAACGAGGCGCGCATGGAAGCGATGGCCTCGGCGCGCACCCAAATCGAGCGCCGGCTTTCCACCTTGCAGGCGACCCAACGAATTGTGCGGCAGGAGGAAATCACGGCGGAGATCATCGAGCTTGCCGCCGGCGAAACGGCAAGCAGGTCAGATCCGTTGCGCCGGTTTCCAGGCAGCCGAGGTTAAGGAGCTTCGCCAGGAGTGCCCCCTGCGTGCCCCTCCTCCCAAAGCCTTCACATGAGGCGGTAATTCCGACAAGATCGGCTAATACCCAAGAAAGCCGCTATTGCCCCGTCCGATCCATCAGGCCGGTGTTTGACCTTCGGGAGAGGCGATGTCGCGTCTGTTCCTCAGCCATTCGAGCCAGAACAACGTCGAGGCGGTCGCGATCCGCGACTGGCTCATGGCCGAAGGCTGGAACGACGTCTTCCTCGATCTCGATCCCGAGCAAGGCATCAAGGCCGGCGAGCGCTGGGAACGCGCGCTCAACGAAGCCGCCTCGCGTTGCGAAGCCGTGCTGTTCCTGGTCTCGCGGGCCTGGCTCGCCTCTCGCTGGTGCCTCAAGGAATTCAACCTCTCCCGCAAGCTCAACAAACGTCTGTTCGGGGTGCTGATCGAGGCGATCCCCGTCGCCGAGATGCCCGAGGATCTGACCGGCACCTGGCAGCTCGTCGATCTCGCCTCGGGCCAGGACCATGCGCTGATCCAGGTCAGGATGCCGCGCACGCATGAGGAGGCCCATGTCACCTTCTCGAAAGAGGGGCTGGCGCGGCTGCGCAACGGGCTTTCGAAAGCCGGGCTCGATCCGCGCTTCTTCGCCTGGCCGCCCGAGGGCGATCCGGACCGCCCGCCCTATCGCGGCCTGAATCCTCTCGAAGCCGAGGATGCCGGCATCTTCTTCGGCCGGGACGCACCGATCGTCGAGGCGCTCGATACCTTGCGGGGGCTGAGGGAGGGCGCGCCCCCGCGCGTGCTCGTCATCCTCGGCGCCTCGGGCGCCGGCAAGTCCTCGTTCCTGCGGGCAGGCCTCCTGCCCCGGCTCAGCCGGGACGACCGCAACTTCCTGGTCCTGCCGGTGGTCCGTCCGGAGCGGGCGGCGATCAGCGGCGAGAACGGGTTCTTGAGAGCCCTCGAAGCCGCGCTCGCGGCGCGCGGCCTCAGCCAGCCGCGCACCAAGATCAGGGAGGCGATTGCCGGCGGCGCAACGACGTTGAGGCCTTTGCTCGGCCAGCTCGTGGACAAGGCGTTCGCCGCGATGCTCGCCGTCGAAGCCGGAGCCAATCGGCCGGCGGTCGTGCTCGCCATCGACCAGGCCGAGGAGCTCTTTCTGAGCGAAGGCACGGCTGAGAGCGAGGCGCTCCTGGCGCTGGTCGGCGAGCTCGTCGGCCAAGACGATCCCGCCGTCATCGTCTTGTTCACCATCCGCTCGGATTCCTACGACCGGCTCGAGACCACGAAGACGCTCGCAGGCCTGCGGCAGCAGGCGCAGCCGCTCCTGCCGCTCCCGCGCGGCGCCTACCAGACCGTGATCGAGGGACCGGCGGCGCGGCTGCAGGACACGCGGCGCAAGCTCGCCATCGAGCCGAAGCTCGTGCAGCACCTCCTCGGCGATATCGAGCAGGGCGGCGGCAGCGACGCGCTGCCGCTGCTCGCTTTCACCCTGGAGCTCTTTCTCGAATATGGCGGCGGCGGAACGCTCAAGCTCGCCGATTACGAGGCCTTCGGAGGCATCAAGGGCGCGATCGAGGCCGCGGTCGATCGAGCGCTCGCCGCCGCCGATGCCGATGCGCGCATCCCGCGCGACCGGGAAGCGCGCCTGGTCCTGCTCCGCCACAGCCTCATTCCCTGGCTTGCGGGCATCGACCCGGAGACCGGCTGCCCGCGCCGCCGTATCGCGCGGCTCGCCGACATCCCGGCCGAAGCCGAGCCGCTGATCCGCCTCCTGGTCGAGCAGCGCCTGCTCGCGACCGACCGTGTCACGGTGCGGGAGGGCGACAAGGAGCGAACCGAGATCACCATCGAGCCCGCGCATGAGGCGCTGCTGCGCCAATGGGGGCTTCTGCGCGGCTGGCTCCAAGAGGATTTCGCGGCGCTCACGACGCTCGAAGGGGTCAAGCGCTCGGCCCGCGACTGGGCGGCGAATGCGCGGAGCGCCGATTGGCTGAACCATTCCGGCAGCCGGCTTGATGACGCCGAGAAGGTCGCGACGCGCGGCGATCTCGCCGGCGACCTGACGAGCGATGCCCGCGACTATCTGCGTCAATGCCGCGAGCAGGAACAGGCGGAGCAGCGCGCGCGGCTCGAACGGCTCGAGCGCGAGCGCGAGGAGCAGGACCGGCGCTTGCGCGACGCGCAGCAGCTCGCCGCCGCCAACCGGCGAACGGCGAGGCGCACCGGCTTGGGCCTCGTCGCGGCGCTGCTCTTCGCCGCCCTCGCAGGCTGGCAGTGGCACAAGGAGGAGCAGGCCGCCGAGGAAGCCAAGGCCCAGCGCGACCGGGCCGAGGAGATATTTCGCGTGGCGATCAACGAGACGGATGCGATCGTCTCGGAGACATCCTCGCAGCTCAAGGATCTCGTCGGCGTCTCGCGCAACGGCATCCGCAGCATCCTGACCGTCATCGAGGACCAGTTCGACAATATGGTCAAGATCGATGCCGGATCCCCTCGGCTGAAGCTGAGCCGCGCCAAGATGCTCAGCGCCTTCGTCGACATCTATGTCGAGCTCGGCGAGATGACCGAGGCGGTGCGGCGCGCCAATGAATGCGTGACCATCATGCGTCCACTGGCGCCGGCGGGTTCGAGCAGCCCCGAAATGATCGAAGGATTGGGGCTGTGCCTGGAGAGGCTCGGCTATTCCGAGTTGCTGCATGGCGATGCCGCCGACGCCGCCAAGGCTTATCGCGAGAGCGTGGAGCTGCGCCGCTTGGTGCTCGAGGTAAATCCCGCCGATGCGGGAGCCCAGCTCAGGCTCGGCCATGTGCTCGGCTATTTTGCCTACTCGCTCCTGGGCGCCGACAAGGCCGATGAGGCCTCGGACCAGGCGGCCGAGAGCTTGCTGCTGACGAGCAGGCTGGTCGGGCTCGGCAAGGACAATGCGGCATGGGAGCGCGAATATGTCGAGAGCCTGAACTTCAAGGCGATGGTGCTGCAGGCCAAGGGCCAGCCGGAAGACGCCCTCCCCTACTATGAGCAGTCGCGCGACCTCGCCAAGGAGCTCCTGGCGAAGGACCAGGGCAACGCTACCTTGCGGCGCTTCGTGTCGAATCTTCTCGGCAATACCGCGTCGCCTCTGATGACGCTCGGCCGCTACGAGGAGGCCCGCACCTTGCTGCTGGAAAGCTTCGACATCAAGAGTCGCCTCCTCGAGATCGATCCCGAGAACACGCTATGGCAGCGCGAGTTCGGCAACACGCTGCTGCAGCTCGGCGATGCTGCGGCCAACCTGAAGAAGCCTGACGAGGCGCTCTCCTATTATCGCCAGGCTTTGGCCCAGCGCTCGGCGCTCGCCGCCAAAGACCGCGGCAACAAACTGTGGCAGTGGGATCTCTTGGTCGGCTTCAATCGGCTGGCGCAGGCCTATGTCGATGCGGGCGATTACGATCGCGCCATCGCCACCTATGCCGAGGCCATCGCGCTCGACCCGAAATATGCGTGGAGCTACGTCAATCGCGGCGTCGCCCATTACCGCAAGAAGGACTATGATCGGGCGCTCGCGGATTACGATCAGGCGATCGGGCTCGACCCGAAGCTTTCCGCAGCCTATAACTACCGTGGCAATGTCCATTGGGCGAGGCAGCAATATGATCAAGCGCTCGCCGAGTATAGCCGCGCGATCGAGCTGGATCCGAAGATCGCTGTCTACTATGACAAACGTGGACTCGCCTATCGTGTCAAGGGTGAATACGATAAAGCTATCGTTGATTATAGTCAAGCGATCGGCATCTACCCTAAGTATACGGACGCCTATAACGGCCGCGGCTTGGCCTATTTCTTCAAGCAGGACTACGATCGCGCCGTCGCGGATTTCGCGCAGACGATCGTGCTCGATCCGAAGAATGCGATCTACTACGACAATCGGGCCGAGGCGTTGCGCGCCAAGGGCGAATTTCGTGCCGCCATCGCCGATTACGACCAGGCGGTGGCGCTCGATCCGAAATACACGGCCGCCTATAATGGCCGCGGCCTCGCCTATTACTACGAGCAGGATTACGATCATGCCGTCGCGGACTTTTCCGAGGCGATAAAGCTCAACGTCAGATACATCTATGCCTATGGCAATCGCGGCATCGCCTTGCGCGCCAAGGCCGATTATGACGGCGCCATCAAGGATCTGGACCGGGCGATACGGCTCGAGCCGAAATTCGCCCGCGCCTATTATGGGCGGGGCAGCGTCTATCGCGCCATGGGCGACAAGGACCGCGCCTTGGCCGATTACCGGCAGGCCGTCCTGCTCGACCCGAAGGAGGCCGGAGCCTACAGCGCGACGTGCTTCGAGCATCTGATCGTCGGGGAGCTGGAGGCGGCCATCGCCGATTGCGACACCTCGCTCAAGCTCAGATCCTATGACGCCTACCCGCTCGACAGCCGTGGTCACGCCCATGCCAAGCTCGGCGACCTCGATGCGGCCATCGCCGATTTCGACGCCGCCCTGAAGATCGAGCCGAAGCTCGCGAGCTCTCTCTATGGCCGCGGCCTTGCGAAGCTCGGGAAGGGCGACAAGGAGAGCGGCGATGCCGACATCGCCGCCGCCCAGGCGCTCAGGGCCGATATCGCGGCCGAGCCCGGGCGCTACGGGATTCCCTAGACGCAGGCCCTGATATAGGGGCGGTTCACTTCCCACAGCTCGTCCAGCAACTTGACGGCCGCCGAGGTCGAGTTGACCACCGGATCGACCAGCAGCGCCTGCAGGGCGAGCTCCTTGGAGGCGTGCACGGCCGCGGCGACCGCCAATTGCTGCACGCCAGCCTGTATGGCGAGCAGCTTGGCGATCGGATCGGGCAGCGGTCCGAGCGAGACGGGATGGATGCCGGCCGCGTCCGCGAGGATCGGGACCTCGACGGCCAGGTCGTCCGGGAGGTTCGGAATGACGCCTTGATTATAGACGATGCCGGATTCGATGAAGCGCTTCCGATTGTGGAGGACGCCGCCGATCACGGCGGCCCCGCGCTCCCCCGAGGGCTTGAGCCAATCTTGGGGAACCGCGGTCTTGCCCGACACCACGCCCTCCAGCAGGCTCTCGAACCCCGCGCGCCAGCGCTCGTCCTGCTCGAAGTCGTAGCCACGCTCGCCGGCCTCCCATCCATAGGGAACATATTCGCCCATATGCTCGTCGCTGCAGGTCACCCAATCGCCGAATGAGCGGAACAGGCGCCGGCTGAGCGGCATGAACGAAGGATCGTAAGCTGCTTCCTTCTCG
>JBIOEK010000291.1:0-5487 GCA_044445925.1 Hyphomicrobiales bacterium | reverse complement strand
TTGCCTGGCCGCGCAAGGTCAAGCCGGCCGAGCCCCTCATTCGCCAACCAGGTCCCCGAGCCCTCGCGCCACTGTCGTACCGACCCGTGTCATACCGGCCCGTTGCCCCCGTCGCCGCGCGCCCCTATAGATGCGCGCCTTGAAGCGCCCTCCCCCGGTGGGCGCCGGCCTTCACGGACTGGCAGGAACACAGCATCGATGCTCAGCGCATTACGCGAGGCCCAAAAGGGTTGGCTCGGCAAGATCGTCGTCACGGTGATGTTCAGCCTGCTGATCCTCGCCTTCGGGGTTTGGGGCATCGGCGATATTTTCCGGATCTCGCATCGCGAGGTCGTGGCGAGCGTGGGCTCGCGCGACATCACCTCGAACGACTATCGCATCGCCTTCCAGGACGAGCTGCAGCGCCTCTCGAACCAGGCACGGCGCAATGTCACGACGGCCGAGGCGCTTGGCCTCGGCGTCGACCGGCAGGTGTTGTCGGGCCTCATGGCGGACGCGGCTCTCGACCAGAAGGCCGGCGAGCTCGGCCTTGCCTTGTCGGACGCCACCATCAGGAATGCCATCTACGCCGATCCGGTGTTCAAGGACCCGGATGGCAGTTTCAATCCGGCACGCTTCACCGAGGCCTTGCGCCAAAGCGGCTATACGCAGGAGAGTTTCCTGCGCGAGCAGCGCGGCCTCTATCTGCGCCGCCAGATCGGCGAGGCGATCGCGGGCGCGCCCCCGGTCGGCAAGCTGATGCTCGAGGCGCTGCACCGTTTCTCCGCCGAGGCGCGCGCCATCGATTACGTGGCGCTGCATGAGGATGCCGCGGGCGAGATCGCGCCGCCCGAGGATGCGGCGCTCGCTACCTTCTACGAGGGACGCAAATCCGAATTCGCCGCCCCCGAATACCGCGCCCTGGTGCTGCTGTCGCTCGATCCCGCGACGCTCGCCAAGCCCGACAGCGTCGGCGAGGCCGAGGCGCGCGCCGAATACGACAAGCAGAAGGCGCAGCGCTTCACCTCGCCCGAGAAACGCGGCATCGAGCGCATTCCCTTCAAGGACAAGGCGGAGGCCGAGGCCGAAGCCGCGAAGCTCGCCGCCGGCACGAGCTTCGAGGAGCTGGCCACGGCGCGGGGACTTTCGGCCGAGGATTTGTCGCTCGGGGCCGCGATGACCAAGGACGGGATCGCCGATCCGGCGCTCGCGGAAGCGGCCTTCTCGCTGCCGCAGGGCCAGGCTTCGGGGGTCGTCGAGACCAAATTCGGTCCGATGATCCTGCGCGTGACCTCGATCGAGCCCGCCAATGTGAAGTCCTTCGAGGAGGCATCGGGGGAGCTGCGCCAAGAGATCGCCACCGCGAGGGCGAAGACCGGCCTCAAGGATCTGCACGACAAGATCGAGGATCAGCGCGCCTCCGCAAAGCCGATCGCCGAGATCGCCACGGCGCTCGGCCTCGCCACGCTCAAGATCGAGGCGGTCGACGCTTCGGGCAACGGCAGGGACGGCAAGCCGATCGAGGGCATTCCCGACAAGGATCTGCTGTTGAAGGCGGCCTTCCAATCGGAGGTGGGCGGCGACAACGACGCGGTCTCGCTACGCGATGGCGGCTTTGCCTGGTACGACGTGACGAATATCGAGCACGCGCGCGAGCGGCCGCTCGCGGAGGTCAAGGACGAGGTGGTGAAAGCCTGGACGGCCGATCAGCGCTCGCTCGCTCTCGCGAAGAAAGCGGCCGATCTCGTCAAGAGCCTCGATTCCGGCACCCCGATGGCCGAGATCGCCGCTGCGAACAAGCTCGAGATCGTCAGCGTGGACGCCATCACCCGCGCCTCCAACCCGCCCGGCCTGTCGCCGGCCGCGGTCAATGCCGTCTTCGCGGTGAAGGCGGATGGGGCAGGCTTCGCTCTCGCTGCCGACGGCCTCGGCCGCGTCGTCTTCAAGGTGAAGTCGGTGAGCCTGGCGCCGGCCGAGCCCAGCGAAGCCTCCTCGCTCTCGCCGCGCCTCAAGACGGCGCTGCAGGACGACATCATGCAGGCCTATGTGCGCAAGCTCGAAGCCGATCTCGGCATGTCGGGCGACGAGGCGGCCGCGAGGGCGGCGCTGCGCGGGTCGGAATCTCAGCCATAAGGCCCGCGCGACCGCAAGAGGCGTTGCATCGCGCATGGCGCAGCTATTCGATCTCGACGCGTATCTCGGACGCATCGGTTTTGCGGGAGCGGCCCTCGTCTCGTCGGAGACGTTGCAGGGGCTCGCCCAACGCCATGCCGCCGCCATCCCATTCGAGAACCTGAACCCGTATCTTGGCCTGCCGGTCGATCTCGACATAAAGGCATTGCAACGCAAGATGGTCGAGGGCCGTCGCGGCGGCTGGTGCTTCGAGCAGAATCTGTTGCTCGGCGAGGCGCTGCGCGCCATCGGCTTCGAGGTCTCGGGCCTTGCCGCACGCGTGCTCTGGATACAAGGAGATGACGCCATCACGGCCCGCGGCCACATGCTTTTGCGGGTGGAGCTCGGCGGAAAGACCCATATCGTCGATGTCGGCTTCGGCGGCCTGACGCTGACCGGGGCGCTGCTGCTCGAGGCAGGCCTCGAGCAGGCAACCCCGCATGAGCCGTTCCGGCTCGTCATCGCCGACGGCGATTGGCGCCTGCAAGCCAAGCTGAAGGAGGGCTGGAAATCGCTCTACCGATTCGACCTGCAGCGGCAATATCGGCAAGATTACGAGCTCGCCAATTATTATCTGTCGACGCATCCGGCCTCCCATTTCAGGGCCGGGCTGATGGCGGCCCGCTCGGCGCGGGGCGAGCGCCTCACGCTCCGCAACCGCGAGTTCGCAGTGCACCGCCTTGGCGAAGGCACTGAGCGCCGGGCGCTCGCGAGCACGGCCGAGATCCTCGCCGTGCTGTGCCGCGAATTCCTGCTCGACCTCTCGGGCCTCGCCGGACTCGAGGAACGGCTGGACCGGCTGCCCTAGATCTTCCCGCCGAGCTCGTCCTCGATATGGGCGCGCACGATATCGTCGAAGGACGTCTCCGCCCTGAAGCCGAGCTTTTCGGCGCGGACGGGATCGAAACGCTCCGGCCAGCCGGCGACGATGCGGGTGATGACGGGGTCCGGCTCGCGCCGGATGAGCTTCACCGCCTTCTCGCCGGCGACGCGCCCGAGCGCTTCGATCTGCTCGCCGACGGTGACGCAGACGCCTGGCATCGACAGCGATCGCCTGGGCCCGATGGCCTGCGTATCCATGGTCGCCGCATGCAGCAGAAAATTCACCGCAGAGCGAGGCGAGGCGTGGGTATGGCGCACGCTCTCGGGCACCGGCAGCACCGCCTCCTTGCCGGCGAGCGGCTCGCGCATGATGTTCGAGAAGAAGCCGGAGGCCGCCTTGTTCGGGGCGCCAGGACGCACGCAGATGGTCGGGAAGCGCAATCCCACCCCATCGAGGAACCCGCGGCGTGTGTAATCGGCGAGCAGCAGCTCGCCGATCACTTTCTGCGTGCCGTAGCTCGTGAGCGGCGTGAGATGGAAATCATCGGGGATCAGCTCGGGGAACGGAGCGCCATAGGCCGCGATCGAGGACGAGAAAACGAAGCGCGGCCGATAGCCGCCGCCGAGCTGGCGCACCGCCTCGAGGAGATAGCGCGTGCCGTCGAGATTGACGCGGTAGCCCTTGTCGAAATCGCTCTCGGCCTCGCCCGACACGACGGCGGCGAGATGCACGATCACATCCGGGCGCTCCCCCACCAGCGACGGCGCGGTCCCCGGCGCTCCAAGATCATCGGCGCGCGCCTCGACCGCGAAGGCGCATTTGGGCGGCACGGGCGCGACGATGTCGGAAAGGGTCATCTTGTCGACCCGCAGCGTCCCGAGGCGACCCTCGCGCGCCAGCCGCTCCGAAAATTTCCGCCCGATCATTCCGGCCGCGCCGGTCACCAGAATATGCATGCTCTCCTCCGATTATCCGCGCATGTGAGGAAGTTGCAGCCCCGTGGTCAAGCGGGGCCGATGAGGTTCGCATGAGGACCTGATCGATATGCACTTTAGGCGTGGCTTGAAGCGCTACGCCGATCAGCCATGCGAAAAAAGAGAGGCTGGCCCCCGTTTTGGCCATAGTCTCGGGCAATGTCGCCGCGTCCGGGCTGGGGAGTGCGGGTAACCGCTCCAAACCAGCAAGGATCGACTTGATGCAGAAATTGATGGCCGTCGCTCTCGCCTCCCTTCTCATTCCGACCGCGGCGGGAGCCGGCAGCTTTACCGGGAAAGCTTCCTTCTATTCTCAGTCCGGCAACAAGACGGCGAGCGGGGCTCGCTTCCATGCAGGGGGAATGACCGCCGCGCATCGCACCCTGCCCTTCGGAACTCCGGTCAGGGTCACCAATCTCGATAACGGCCGCTCGGTTCTTCTCGTCATCAATGATCGCGGCCCTTTCGTGCGCGGGCGGGTGATCGACGTCTCGACGCATGCGGCGGAGATGCTCGCCTTCCGCAATCAGGGCGTGGCCCGCGTGCGCGTCGATACGGTCAAGAAGTAACGGCTGGCCTCCCGCCTTCGCAGGCTGACCCCCATTCACCTGCTCGCGCGACCTCGACTATCGCGGAATTGCGCGTCATCGCCGGCGATCCCGAGATCGAGCCAGCGGCTTGATCTCGGGTGAATTGCGGGGCGACCGCGACGACAGGGGCAGCATCGGGGGCCTGTCGGGCGCGCGTCGTCTCAGGGTCGGCTGCGCGGCGTCATCGGAGGAAATCCGTGACGAGCGCGGACGCAACACGGGCTTTCCGACCCCCGGCAAAATGGCTTAACATGGGATCATATCGAAGCCCGCCGACCGCCCGGCCATCAGCACGCGAGATCCCATGATCCCCACGCATCGCCTCTCTTTGCGCAGCATCGCCGCCGCCCTCCTGCTCGTGAGCTGCGCCCCGCTCGCCCTCGGCCCGGCTGGCGCCGCGTCCGAGTTCGCGAGCCCGACCGGCTTGCGCATCATCGACACCCGACCCGGCAAGGGCGCCGAGCCGCAGGCCGGCCAGACGGTGACGGTGAATTATACGGGGTGGCTTTATGTCGACGGCAAGAAGGGCAAGAAGTTCGACAGCTCCTTCGACAGAAAGCAGCCCTTCTCCTTCGTGCTCGGCCATATGCAAGTCATCAAGGGTTGGGACGAGGGGGTGGCGACGATGCGAGTCGGGGGCAAGCGCACGCTGATCATCCCGCCGGAGCTCGGCTACGGCGCGGATGGCGCGGGCAACGCGGTTCCACCGAACGCCACCTTGATGTTCGATGTCGAGCTGCTGTCGGCCAAGTAGCGGGGAGGAAGTAGCGGGGAGCTGGCCGCAGACGCTTATGCCCTATAGGCGCCCGCCCTTCCCCGCTCTCCCCTCGAGGAAGGCGTCGAGCGCCCCCGTCTCGACCTTGCCCGAGGCAAAATCCTCGGCAAGCCTTTCATAGAGGCGCGCCAACCCTGCAAACACCATGGCGACAGCCTTGTCGTCGCCGAGGAA
>JBIOEK010000290.1:0-5487 GCA_044445925.1 Hyphomicrobiales bacterium | reverse complement strand
GGCGATATCCTCTCGCTCGATTCCGGCGGCAATTACCAGGGCTATATCGGCGATCTCTGCCGCATGGGCATCCTCGGTGAGCCGGACGCCGAGCTCGTGGAGCTGCTCGGCGTTGTCGACGAGATCCAGCAGCGGGCTCGCCGCCCCATCCGCCGCGGCGCGGAGGGGGGCGCGATATTCGCCGCCGCCCGCGAGCTCGTCGATGCCTCGGCCCACCGTCCCTATCTCGAATTCGTGGCGCATGGCATGGGCCTCGTCAGCCATGAGGCGCCGCGGCTGACCAGCAAGGGGCCGGTGCCCTATCCGGGCCATGACGAGAAGCTGCCGCTCGAGGCCGGCATGGTCGTCTCCATCGAGACCACCATGGCCCATCCCAGGCGTGGCTTCATCAAGCTCGAGGATACGGTGGTGGTGACGCAGGAAGGCTGGGAAGGCCTAGGGGACGTGGCGCGAGGCTGGAACCGGGCTCGTGCTGGACGCGATGCGGCACCAGTGGTGCAGCGCTGATCCGGGACGACTACCGTTACCAATGTCGACAGGCCCTGGCCCATGCAACGCGCCCTGATCCCCCGGGCCCATCTCTTCGGCAATCCGAGCAAGGCCCAGGCAAGGATCAGCCCGGATGGCAGCCTGCTGTCCTGGCTCGCGCCCGTGAACGGCGTGCTCAACCTCTGGGTCGGACCGGTCGATGCGCCGCATGCGGGAGGGCCCGTCACCGATGACCGCAAGCGCGGCATCCGCAACCATGGCTGGACCTATGACGGCCGCCATCTCGTCTATCTGCAGGACGAGGAAGGCAACGAGACCTATCACCTCTATGCGGTCGACCCGCAAAGCCGCGAGAGCCGGGACCTGACCCCGTTCGACGGCGTCACCGCGGCCATCGATCGCATCAGCCGCAGGGTCCGCGACCGCATCCTCGTGGGGCTCAACCGGCGCGACCGAAGGTTCCACGACCTGCATGCGATCGAGATCGCCAGCGGCGCCGTGACGCTCGTCGAGGAAAATCAGGGCTTTGCCTCGTTCGTCGCCGATGATCGCTTCAAGGCCCATCTCGCGGTTAGGGACACGCAGGAAGGCGCGCGCCAGATCCTGCACCGCGTGGACGGCGCCTGGACGCCTTGGTTCACCTTCGAGCCGCAGGATGCGCGCGTCTCCTCCCCGAACCATATCGACGCCGAGGGGAAGGCCGCCTTCTTCCGCGACAGCCGCGGCCGCGACACCGCCGCGCTGACCCGTATCGATCTCGCGACCGGCGAGGTAAGGCTCATCGCCTGCCATGACAAGGCCGATATCGGCTCCGTGCTGAACGACCAGGACACGCGCGAGCCGATCGCCTACAGCGTCATGACCGAACGCCTCACCTATTTCGCACTCGATGCCAGGGTCGAGGCCGATCTCGATTTCCTCGGCCGTGAGGATGTCGGAGATTGGTCGATACAGAGCCGCAGCGAGGACGACCAACTCTGGGTCATCGGCACGAGCTCGGATACGCGCCCCAATATCGACTATCTCTACGACCGCAAGACGCGCTCCCTGCGCGAGCTGCATCGCGGCCGTCCGGAGCTCGCGGGCGCGCCGCTCGTGCCCATGCGGCCCGTGACCATCGCGTCGCGCGACAAGCTCGGCTTGGTCTCCTACGTGACCTTGCCGAAGGAGGCGCAGGAGGACGTTCCCCAGCCGATGGTCCTTCTCGTTCATGGCGGCCCTTGGGCGCGCGACGGTTTCGGCTTCCACCCCATTCATCAATGGCTCGCCGATCGCGGCTATGCGGCGCTGAGCGTGAATTTCCGCGGCTCCAGCGGCTTCGGCAAGGCCTTCATCAATGCGGGCGACGGCGAATGGGGGCGGCGCATGGACGACGACCTGCTCGACGCCGTCGCCTGGGCCATCGAGCACAAGATCGCCGATCCGCGGCGCATCGCCATCATGGGCGGCAGCTATGGCGGCTACGCGACGCTCGTCGGCCTCACCCGCAATCCGGACGTCTATGCCTGCGGCGTGGATATCGTCGGCCCGTCCAATCTCGAGACGCTGCTGCGCACGGTGCCGCCCTATTGGGAGGCTTTCCGGGTGCAGCTCCACAAGGCGATCGGCGATCCCGATACGCCGGAGGGATTGCGCCTCGCACGCGAGCGCTCGCCGCTCTTCCAGGCCGACCGCATTTCGAAGCCCCTGCTCATCGCCCAGGGCGCAAACGATCCGCGTGTGAAGCAGGCCGAATCGGATCAGATGGTCCAGGCTCTCAAGGGCAAGGGCATCAAGGTCGCCTATCTGCTCTATCCCGACGAAGGCCATGGCTTCGCGCGGCCGCAGAACAGCATCGCCTTCTATGCGATTGCCGAAGCCTTTCTCGCGCGCCATCTCGGCGGGCGTTTCGAGCCCATGGGCCTGGAGGAATTGCGGGCGAGCTCGGTCAAGATCATGGAAGGCGCCGCCGAGCTGTCGCTGCCGTGGTGATGGGAGCCGGCAGGACGTCCGCCTTGCACCACCTTCGCCTCGCCGCTCGGTTCGCGCAGAACGCCAAGGCAGGCGGCATATTCAAGTCGCTAAATGAGCGGCGCCGCGCCTTGGACCTCCCGCTCCCGCTGCGGCGGCAAGTTGCTCTGGCCGGCGGGATCTGCGGCCAGGAATCCGCGTCCTCCATGCGTCTCGGCGACATCCGCCATCATCGGCACCAGGTCCAAAGGATGGATGAACTGCTCGCGGAAGCAGGGGAAGCGGCGCGGGTCGAACAGTTTCCGCAGCCAGTCGATCACGACGATGTAGCGCTGCGAACGCCGGATGTCGGGATGATAGGTCATCCAGATCTCGAGCGAATGCACGATGCCGATTTCGACCGGCACGAAGCGGCCGCCGAATACCAGAGCATAGCTCGGGAGCCACCCGATCCCGGCATCGCGCTCGATGGCATACAGCACGGCAGAGCTGGTGTTGGTGCGTAGCGCGATCATGCCCTCGAGGCTCTCCACCTGCAAGGCGCGCTCATAGGCGCCCTCCGGAAGAAGCGGCGAGACCTGCTGCACGAAACGGTGCTGGCGCGCTTCCTCGAGAGAATGGGGCACGCCGAACTGCCGCGCATATTCCTGCGAGGCGAACGGGAAGGTGTGCAGATACCCTAGCCGGACCGCGTAGAGGTCCGGGTTCGTCGGCTTGACGAATTGAATGGAGATGTCCGCCTCCAAGCGCCCGACATCGGTCGAGTCCATCGTGCAGCGAAGATCCATCGTCAGGAGGCGATTCTCCCGCGCGAAAGGCAGAAGCTTCGGCAATACCCAATAGGTGCCAAGACCTTCGGTGATCGCCACGTGGACGGTTCCGCTCAGAGGATCACGTCCGAGAGAGCTTCGTCGCGCGATGCTGAATGTGTTGCGCTCCATCGCCTGGACTTCGTCGAGCATGAAGCGGCCGTCATCGGTCAGCCTGAGCCCCTCCTGGTAGCGGGCAAAGAGCCTGTACCCCAGCGTGCTTTCCAGCCGGTCGAGTGCGCGCGAGATGGTGCTTGCCGAAACTCCGAGCGTGCTCGCCGCCCGCCTCAGGCTGCCATGCTTGGCGCATCCGAGGAAAATGCGCAGATCGTCCCACAGCAGCTCCGATGCGAGATCGGTTGCTCCCAGCTCCAAACGCGAAGCGCCCTTTGCCGGCTTTCGTTGCATTCGACCATTCCCTTTTAAATTATGATAACGGACGAAAGCCAGGATGACCAAATCCTTATCTTCTCAATAGGTTGCGAGAGGCTCCATGGTTGGTCAGGTTTCGAGGCAGCGGCCATTGGACCTCATTGCGCCAAGCCGACGCTACATCTTGCGGCCGGCTGAGGAAAGTGAAGTGGGGCGGCTCATCGAAGCGGCCGCCCAGGATATTCCGGCGATGAAGGTCATCGAGCCCGCGATAGGGAGGGTATTCTCGTTCAACCGCGAAACGATCCTTGCCGTGCTCGGGAGCAAGGGCTTGGCCGGCGGCTTCGCATTCCTGTATCTCAATCAGGCTGGCCTCGAAGCACTCTTGACCGGCGCCCTGTCGGTCGCCGATCCGGATCTCCGCCATCTTGCTTCGCGAGGCGAAGCGCCAAGCGCGCTCTATGTCTGGGCCATGTATCTGCCAGGACCGGCGGTCGCGGCCATGGGGAACGTCATGCAATTCGTTCGGCGGCCGGGCTTTGCCCATATCGATATCTACGCGCGGCCCGGCACCCTGAGGGGCGCCGATTTCATGAACCGGACAGGCTTCGAGCCGGTTTCGGTGGGGCCTTCCGACCTTTTCGTCTACCGCCGCCGCGATCCTCGATCGCATCCCTCACCCGTGCATCGGCAGCTGGCCGGATTGTCTCAGGCGATTGCCGGCAATTTGCGATCGGCCGAAAGCGATCGGCCTCCCGCGGCGCGACGCATCGAAGTCCGGATCGCCCGCGGTGGCGACGATCTGCTGATGGTCTATGCGATCCGCGCAGCCGTGTTCCTGGCCGAGCAGGAATGCCCGTATCGGGAGGAGTTCGATGGGAACGATCATTGCGCCACGCAGTTTCTGGGCTTCGTGGACGGCGAGCCGGCATGCTGCCTGCGGGCCCGCTATTTCGGCGACTTCGCCAAGCTTGAAAGGCTTGCGGTCCGCAAGCAGTTTCGCAAGACGCGCGTGTCGTTCGAGATCGTGAGAACTGCCGTCGCCCATGTCCGGCGCAAGGGGTTTCGCCGCATCTACGGCCATGCGCGCGAAGGCCTCGAGAAATTCTGGGCGCATTTCGGCGCAAAACCGCTCTCGCCCGGCCGGAGCTTCGTCTTCTCAGACTATGAATACACCGAAATGTTCGCGGAATATGAGGAATTGCCAGACGCTATCACCTTGGATAGCGGCCCCTATGTGATCGTTCGCCCCGAAGGCGATTGGGACCGGCCCGGCGTTCTCGACAGCTCGGCCGAGCGCTCGGTTCGCCATCCCGGCGACGACGACGTGCTCCGGCCAAGACCTGCGGTTGCCTGAAGGCAGCTTTCCGGCTTCCATGGTGGGGGGCGATTGAACGAAAAAAGATGCGCCTCGTCCGCGTGGGGACGGGGGGGCTGAGTGCGGACGAGGCGCTGAGCAGCGCGTATGCCGGCTGCTTCGAATTAACCTTAATGCTGGCGATGCGCTCTGTCTCGCACCGCTTATGGAACGCCATGCTGTGCAAATGGAGCACCTTGCGCGCCTGCCGTCATGGTCGAAATTGCGCAAATCCGGGCCATTCGAGAATCCGTCGCCTGAAGCAGGCCACTGAATCAGGCCACTAGCCCCGCTCCCGATGCTGCAATAAGCTCTCGCGTCATCCGCTTCGAAATACCGATCAGGTCATCGGATCAGCGAGAACGAGAGTAAGGGGACACCATGATGATGCGTCGCTTGAGGATTGCGCTCCTGCCATTGGCAGCCTTGGTGATTGGAGCTGGCATCCTTGCGGCTCGCATCGTTCCGGCCGACGCGGCCGAGGGCATTGTCGAAGCCGCCCGCGCCGCG
>JBIOEK010000289.1:0-5529 GCA_044445925.1 Hyphomicrobiales bacterium | reverse complement strand
GTATAGGCATCGGCCTCCGGCCCCTTCTTGCCCATGAGCCCCGCCGCCCAGGCCCCCAGCAGCTTGTTGCGGCGCGCCAGGGCCTTGAAGCGAAGCTCCTCGTCATGCGCGAACTTGGCTTCGAAGCCCTCCTCGCGTTTGTCGAAGGTGGTCATCTGCGAACCTTTCCAGCTGTAGCCGCAAGGCCGTGACATGCATCTGCGCCTGCCGCCGGCGATATGGCATGTCGGATGTCGCCGCGTCCATATCAATGAGATCGCGCCTCGATCCTGATCCAGCGGCCGGGCAAAGGTTCGGCCAGCGACTTGCCGGGAGGCCCTCGGCTACCGACATTGTGCCAAGAGCCCCGATCAGATAGGTTGAGGATCAGCCTTGCGGGGACGCCGCGCCGATGCAAGTGGGCGCGCCTGTGCACATGTTCGTCATGGAGCAAGGCGCGTCACGACAAAGAGGACTTGCCCTTTCCATGGATTTTCTCAAACCACGGTACATTCCGATGAATCGTCGCCGCCGCATCTACGAGGGGAAGGCGAAGGTCCTTTTCGAGGGGCCTGAGCCCGGCACATTGATCCAGCACTTCAAGGATGACGCCACCGCATTCAACGCCAAGAAGCATGAGGTGATCGAGGGCAAGGGAGTTCTCAACAATCGCATTAGCGAGTTCCTGTTCCAGAACCTCAACGATATCGGCGTGCCGACGCATTTCATTCGGCGGCTCAACATGCGCGAGCAGCTGATCCGCGAGGTCGAGATCATCCCGCTCGAGGTCGTGGTCCGCAACGTGGCCGCCGGCTCGTTGGCGACGCGACTCGGCATCGAGGAGGGCACGCAGCTGCCGCGCTCGATCATCGAGTTCTATTACAAGAACGACGCGCTCAACGATCCGATGGTGTCGGAAGAGCATGTCACGGCCTTCGGCTGGGCGAACCCGCAGGAGATCGACGACATCATGGCGCTGGCCATCCGCGTCAACGATTTCCTCACCGGGCTCTTCCTCGGCGTCGGCATCCGTCTCGTCGACTTCAAGATGGAGACCGGGCGCTTGTGGGAGAACGACATGATGCGCATCGTCGTCGCCGACGAGATCTCGCCCGATTCCTGCAGGCTCTGGGACATGAAGACCAAGGACAAGCTCGACAAGGACCGCTTCCGCCGCGACCTGGGCGGCCTGATCGAAGCCTATACGGAAGTCGCGCGCCGGCTCGGCATCATCGCCGAGAACGAGCCCGTCGTGGGCACCGGGCCGAAGCTCGTGCAATAGGCAGGCGCGGGCGCGCCGATTAGGGGCGCGCGCCAATTTCGGGCGCCATGAGGGGCGGTCCGGCCGGCATCCGCCTCGCCATGCCGGGGAGGCGGGAACTGCGTCGCGGGCATGGAGTTTCGGCGGACGGCTTCAAGAGGCGATCGACCATCCTTCCCGATCAACCCCATCGAGACCTTGCGGGGAGCCGAGGGCTTGGCGAAGGGCCGATCGGCCCGCGTGGCCCGGCTGCCGGACGCGCGCCGCTTGTGCTCCGGGCGGCCGCGGCGGTCGCGGCATCGCTTGTGCTGCTATCGGCCTGCATCGATTTTGGCCCCGGCTTCGACTTCGGCAACGGCATCGATCTGCTTCCGGCTGCCTCCGGCTGGCGGCCACTGCCGCTCAGCAGCTGGCTGCTCAATGAGGGCTTCGGCCCCGCGACCATCGTCTATTGCCAGGCACCGTCCTGCGCGCAACCATCGGTCGTCGCGACCTTCGAGGCGCAAGGAGAGTCGGCCCGGCGCCTGGAGCGTGCGCTCGCGGATCCCAGGGCATTGCTTCTGGCCAAGCGCGTCGAGGCCGCCAAGGCGCGCGATCCGCGCTTCAAGCGCAAGGTCGCCACGGAAAAGCCCAAGAGCAGCGAGCATGCCGAGCGCATCGAGGCCGACGGGCTCAGGGGCTACAAGATCACCTTGTCGCCCGATATCCCGGGCGGGCACCAGGCCTATGTGGTGGTGCTCGCCAGGCGCGCCGACGAGGTGGTGAAGGTAGCGCTCGCCGTCGCCACCGATCCCGAAGCGGCCTTGCAAGAGGCGAGGGCCGCAGCCAAGACGTTTTGACGGGAGGCGGCTTGTGCCGCGGCGGCCCGTTTCATCGATGCCGGCGCGGCCGGGAGAAAATAGGATTTGCGCGGCCGCCGCAAAAGCTCTAGCCCAACTTGCGCCAGCCCTCGCGCATGCCGCCATTCTGGATCGCCTCATGAAGGCCCGCGTCACCGTCACCCTCAAGACAGGCGTTCTCGATCCGCAGGGCAAGGCGATCGAAGGCGCCCTCAAATCGCTCGGCGTCGAGGGCGTCGCGAGCGTGCGCCAGGGCAAGATCTTCGATATCGAGCTCTCCGGCGCCGACCGGGCGAAGGCGCAAGCCACGCTCAAATCCGCTTGCGACAAGCTGCTCGCCAATACGGTGATCGAGAATTACCAGGTCGAGGTCATGGGCTGAAGATGCGCTCGGCCGTCATCCGCTTCCCCGGCATCAACCGCGAAGGCGATGCGGCGCGCGCTATCCGTCTCGTCTGCGGCCGCAAGCCCGATATGATCTGGCATGCCGATACCGAGCTTCCCTCCGGCACCGATCTCGTCGTCCTGCCCGGCGGCTTCAGCTATGGCGACTATCTGCGCTGCGGGGCGATCGCGGCGCGCAGCCCCATCATGGATGCGGTGCGCTCGCATGCGGGGCGCGGCGGCCTGGTGCTCGCCATCTGCAACGGCTTCCAGATCGCCTGCGAGGCGGGGCTGTTGCCGGGCGTGCTGATGCGCAACTCCGCCTTGCATTTCGTCTGCCGCTTCCAGCATTTGCGCGTCGAGCGCGCCGACACGCCCTTCACCAACGCCTACCGCGAAGGGCAGGCGATCAAGGTTTGCGTCGCTCATGGCGAGGGCAACTACGTCACCGACGACGAGACGCTGGCGCGCCTGAAGGGCGAGGGGCTGATCGCCTTCCGCTATTGCGATGCCGAGGGCAGGCTGAGCGAAGCCGCCAACCCGAACGGCGCCACCGAGGCGATCGCCGGCATCTATTCGGGCAATCTTCGCGTGCTCGGCCTGATGCCACATCCTGAGAACCTCGTCGATCCGTTGGTCGGCGGCACGGACGGGCGCGGCCTGTTCGAAAGCCTCGAGCACGCCTTGGCCGAAACCGTTTGAACCGCCTCGCGCCGCGCGCTAAGCTCGGCATCAGACAATAAATCCGGCGCCAGCCGTGCCGGGAACAGGGGAGGCGAGGCATGCCGATCGAACTTCATCTGCTCGTCTGGTGCGTGGCGCTGGCCTTCGCCCAGATGCTCGTCGCCGTGTCGGGCGCGACGCTCGAGGTCGGGTTGGCGACGCTTGCCGGCAACCGCGAGCCGCAGCCGAATCCGACGGGCTGGGCCGGGCGCGCCAGGCGCGCCCATCTCAACATGCTCGAAAGCCTTGTGCTGTTCGCCGCCCTGGTGCTGGTCGCTGCGGTGGGGCAGAAGACCAATTCGGTGACGGCCCTGGGGGCGCAAATCTTCTTCTGGGCGCGGCTCGTCTATGCCTTGATCTATGTCGCCGGCATCCCCTGGGTACGCACCGGCGTCTGGGGCGTCTCCGTCATCGGCCTCCTCATGATCTTCTCGCAGGTCCTGTAGCCGGCCGCAGGAGACTGCTCAAATCAGCGAAGATCGCTGAAAGAGCCGCCTACTCCGCATCCTCAACCTCGGAACTGTCGTCGCCTACCGTTCTCCGCAGCTGTTCGAGTCGGCGGCGAACGAGGGTCTCGAGCACTTTGCCGGTGCGCTTGTTGGTCCAGGAAATCTTGCCGATCGCCCTCGGCGATGAACTCGTCGAAATGCGGGAAATTCATCGTCCAGTCGGCGAGCAGGCCTTCGACGCACTACAAGTCGCCGCCAAGCTCATGGTCGCGCATCATCCTCTGCGGCCTACTGTGCCATGGCGCCCAGGATGCGCGCCCAGCTGCGAATGCCCTTATGGTACGAGGAGAGATCGTATTTCTCGTTCGGCGCATGCACGCGGTCGTCCTTCAGGCCGAAACCGACAAGCAAGGGTTCGAGGCCGAGGATCTCCTTGATGTCGTTGACGATCGGGATCGAGCCGCCGGTTCCCATCAGCACCGCTTTCTTGCCCCATTCCTGCGAAAGCGCCGCACGCGCCAGGGCGACTTGCGGGGAATCCCATCTCACATTCGCGGGCCGCGTCGATTTCATGTTGATGAACTCGACCGAGCAATCCTTCGGCAGGCGCGCCTTCACGAAGGCCCGGAAGAGCTTTTGGATGCGCTTGGGGTCTTGGCCAGCGGCGAGCCGAAACGAGACTTTCGCATGCGCTTCGTTGGGGATCACGGTTTTCACGCCCGCGCCCTGATATCCGCCGAAGACGCCGTTGACGTCGCAGGTCGGGCGCGACGCGATCTGCTCGATCACCATGCGCCCATTTTCGCCCGCGGGCTGCGACAAGCCCACCGGGCCGAGCAGCTTCCTGGCGCTCAAGTTGAGCTTCTTCCAATCCGCATAGATCGCCTTCGGCAGCTCCTTCACGCCTGTGTAGAAGCCCGGGATGGCGATCCGGCCCTCCTTGTCGTGCAGATCCGCGATAATTCGCGAGATCACCCGGATGGCGTTGATGGCGGCGCCGCCGAATTGGCCGGAATGAAGGTCGCGGTCGGCGCTGCGGATCACGATCTCCTCATGGAACATGCCGCGCAGCGAAATGGTGATCGCCGGCGTCTCGCGGTCCCATTGGCCGGTGTCGCAGACGAAGGCGAGATCGGCCTTGAGGGGTTTCAAATTGGCCTTGATGACGCCGGGCAGGCTCTCCGAGCCGACCTCCTCCTCGCCTTCCAGCAGCAAGGAGACATCGACCGGCAAGCTGCCCGCCGCCTCCTTCCAGGCGCGGCAGGCCTCGATGAAGGTCATGATCTGTCCCTTGTCGTCGCAGGCGCCCCGCGCCCTGATCACTTTCCGGCCGGGCTCGATCTCGACGAGACGGGGCTCGAAGGGCGGATATTCCCAGAGCGCCAGGGGATCGACGGGCTGCACGTCGTAATGCCCGTAGAAGAGGATATGCGGCTGTTTCCCCGAGCGCGCATGCGCCACGACCGCCGGATGCCCTTGCGTCTTGTGCACCTTGGCCTTGAAGCCGATGCCGCCGACCTCGGAGGCCACATGGGAAGCCGCGCGCGCCACCTCTCGTGCATGGGACGGATCCGTCGAGATCGAGGGGATGCGCAGAAGCCCGAACAGTCGGTCGAGCGACTTGTCGAGATTGGCGTCGATATGGGCGAGCACGGCATCGGTCGAGGCTGTCATGGGAGCTCCGCTTGCGAATTCGGTTGGCGTTCGGACGCGCCGAGGAGAGCAGGTGCCGTTGTTTTGTCAATCCTGCCAAGGGGAAATGAGGGGAAATGAGGGGAAATGAAGGGGAACCGAAGCGAGGACAGGCTGTACGAGCCCGTCTGCATTGACGCGCCGCCTAGCTTCGCCCAAATGAGCGGCTCGACCGAAGCTTCCGCACAGTGAGCCGAATGAG
>JBIOEK010000288.1:0-5534 GCA_044445925.1 Hyphomicrobiales bacterium | reverse complement strand
GGCCTGGAAGGAGGAATCCGGCGGCGTCATCGTCAATCAGCTCAAGCGCCTCGGCGCGTCGTGCGACTGGTCGCGCGAGCGCTTCACCATGGATGAGGGCCTGTCGCAGGCCGTGATCAAGGTGTTCGTGGACCTGCACAAGCAGGGGCTCGTCTACAAGGACAAGCGCCTCGTCAACTGGGACCCGCAATTCCAGACCGCGATCTCCGATCTCGAGGTCGAGCAGATCGAGGTGAAGGGCAATCTGTGGCATTTCGACTATCCGGTCGTCGACGCGAACGGCACGGAGATCGGCGAGGTCGTGACCGTCGCGACGACGCGCCCCGAGACCATGCTGGGCGACACCGGCGTCGCTGTGCATCCGCACGATGAGCGCTACAAGCATCTCGTCGGCAAGCGGGTGAAGCTGCCGCTCGTCGGCCGGCTGATTCCGATCGTCGCAGACGAATATTCCGATCCCGAGAAGGGCACCGGCGCCGTGAAGATCACGCCGGCGCACGACTTCAACGATTTCGAGGTGGGCAAGCGCCACTCGCTCGCCGCGATCAACATATTGGCGCCGAATGCTACGCTGAAGCTCGAGCCCCAGAGCTCTTTCGACGAGGGCGTGCCGCCCTCGACCGACCTTATCGCGATCTTCGGCCTCAACGGCCTCGACCGCTTCGAGGCGAGAAAGCGCGTGGTGGCCATGATGGAGGAGCGCTCGCTCCTGCGCCTGACCGAGCCGCATGTCCACATGGTGCCGCATGGCGATCGCTCGGGCGCGGTGATCGAGCCTTATCTCACCGATCAGTGGTATGTGAACGTCAAGCCGCTCGCCGAAAAGGCGATGGCCGCGGTGCGTGACGGCAGGACGCGCCTCGTGCCGCAAACCTGGGAGAAGACCTTCTTCCAGTGGCTCGAGAATATCGAGCCCTGGTGCGTCTCGCGCCAGCTCTGGTGGGGCCATCAGATCCCGGCCTGGTACGGGCCTGATGGCGCGGTCTATGTCGCGGAGACGGAAGAGGATGCGCTGGCGAGCGCGCTTGCCAGCGCCGTCGTCAAGAACGAGCTCTCCCATGACGAGGCGCGCGCCCTGGCGGTCGATCCGGAGCGGCGCGCCTCCTATCTGACGCGCGACGAGGACGTGCTCGACACCTGGTTCTCCTCGGCGCTCTGGCCCTTCTCGACGCTCGGCTGGCCGCAGGAGACGCCGGAGCTCGCCCGCTATTATCCGACCGACGCGCTGGTCACCGGCTTCGACATCATCTTCTTCTGGGTCGCCCGGATGATGATGATGGGCTTGAATTTCATGGGAGAAGTGCCCTTCCGCGACGTCTATTTCAACGCGCTCGTCCGGGACCAGAAGGGCGCCAAGATGTCGAAGTCGAAGGGCAACGTCATCGATCCCCTGGAGCTCATCGACAAGTTCGGCGCCGACGCCTTGCGCTTCACCCTCGCCGCCATGGCGACGCAGGGGCGCGACGTGAAGATGTCGGTGCAGCGCGTCGAGGGTTATCGCAATTTCGCGACGAAGCTCTGGAACGCGGCGCGCTTTGCCGAGATGAACGGCTGTGCCCGCAAGGACGGCTTCGATGCGAAATCGGTTTCGGGAACGCTGAACAGCTGGGCGCTCGGCGAGCTCGCCCGTGCCGCGCGCGAGGTGACCGCGGGCATCGAGGCCTATAAGTTCAACGAGGCGGCGGGTGCAGCCTACCGCTTCGTCTGGAACAGCTTCTGCGACTGGTATCTCGAGCTGGCAAAGCCCGTGCTGCAGGGCGCGGACGGCGCCGAGAAGGACGAGACGCGCGCCGCCATCGCCATCGTGCTTGACGGCGCGGTGAAGCTTCTGCATCCCTTCATGCCCTTCATCACCGAGGAGCTGTGGGGGGCGCAGGCCGGAGGGGCCTCGCGCGGCGTTCTGGCGCTCGCCCCATGGCCCGAGCTCGACGGTTTCGACAATCCGCAAGCCGAGGCCGAGATCGGTTGGCTCGTCGATCTCGTCACCGAGATCCGCTCGGTGCGTGCCGAGATGAACGTGCCGGCGGCGGCCCAGATCCAGCTCGCGATCATGGCGCCTGCGGCCGAAACGACCGGCCGCCTCACGCGCTGGGACGCCGAGCTGAAGCGCCTGGCGCGCCTGTCCGGCATCGAGAGCGCCAGCCAGCCGCCGCCGCAATCCGCCCAGATCCTGGTGCGCGGCGAGGTGGCCGCGCTGCCGCTCGCAGGCGTCATCGACATCGCGGCGGAACGCTTGAGGCTGACCAAGGAGCGCGACCGTCTCGGCGTCGATATCGGCAAGATCGACTTGAAGCTCGCCAACGCCGATTTCCTCCAGCGGGCTCCCGAGGAGGTGGTCGAGGAGCAGCGCGAGCGTCGCGAGACAGCGGTTTCTCGCACGGCCAAGCTCGACGAGGCGTTGAAGCGGCTCGGCTGAGCGGCCGAGAGCGTGCGGATCCTGCGAAGATCGCTCGCCGGCTTCGCGGCTCTCGTCGCGCTTCTGGCGATCGCTTCGCTGCTGTCGCGCCGCGAGGGCGACCCGACGCTGTTTCCTCCTCGTGCCGGCGAGAAGAGGGTGCGCGTCGCAGTGACGGCGGGGACCTACCATGCCGGGCTCGCCGTGCCGGTCGCCGAGCTCATGGCCGCGGCCGAGCATGTGGGCCATGGCGAGATCATCGGCATCGCGACGCGCTTTTCGACGTATGGCTATGTCGAGATCGGCTGGGGCGATGAGGGCTTCTACCGCCTCGCGCCGACGGTCTCGGCGCTGACCGCCAAGGAGGCGCTACGAGCCCTGTTCCGGCCGGGCAATGCTTCGGTCTTGCACGTGGTCGGCCTCGACCGCCTCCCGGCCGCGAACGTTCCGGGCTTCAATGCCGTGCCGCTCGATCTCTCGCAGCGAGGATTCGACCGCCTCGTCCAGCGCCTGTCCGACAGCGTGGCCACGACCGACGGCCATCAGATCGAGCTCGGCCCCGGCATCTACGGGCCGAGCTTGTTCTATCGGGCGCGGGGCGAGTTCAGCATCCTCAATGTGTGCAATCACTTCGTGGCGGGGCTGCTCGACGCCGTGGGAGTGCCGACCATGCCGGTATTGGACACCTTGCCCCTGGGCTTGGCCTTCGACCTGCGCTGGCGAGCCGGGATCGGTGCCGAAGAGGGAACGTCCGCAGGCGGCGGGTGAATGTGCCGGGTGAGTGGCCCCTCACACTCCGATCAGGCGCTTCTGGAAGCCCTTGGCCGACATCACCTGCTTCTTCGATGAGATGATGCGCGAATTGATGCCCTGCCAGCCGATCTCGCCCGAGAGGCGGCCATATTCGATCTTGGGGCATCTGTTCATCACGACCTTGACGCCCTGAGCCTCGGCGCGCGCGGCCGCCTCGTCGTTCCTGACCGAGAGCTGCATCCAGATGACCTTGGGCTTGGGCACGAGCGCCAGCGCTTCGTCGACGATCGGGCCGGCGGCTTGCGAATTGCGGAATATCTCGACCATATCAAGGGGCTCGCGGATATCCTTCAAGCTCGCCACGACCTCCTGGCCGAGGATTTTCTGACCCGCGAGGCCCGGATTGACCGGAATCACCTTGTAGCCGCGCTCGGAGAGATATTTCAGCACGATGAAGCTCGGCCGCGCCGGATTGGCGCTGGCGCCGACGAGGGCGAGCGTCTTCGTCGTGGTGAGGATGTCTTTGATATAGGCATCGGGATAGGAATCGTGGTTCAAATCTGCCTCGCTCCAACGCTGCCTCGCCCCAACACTGCCTTGCTCGAAGCCCGCGCGCCCTGAAGCTTTCCTGCTTCTCGGCGCGGCGCTGGCAGCCAGTCCGCTTACAGCTTCTTGGGATTGCCGGGAATGATCTCGATCTTGTAGGCCGTGCCGTCCTCGTCGGTCATGACGCCGCTGTCGCCGTCGAGTTCGAGCTTGTAGCAGGTCTCGTCGTCGTCGTCGGGATATTCCTCGCACAGATCGTCGCCGTCGATCGACCATTTGCCGGTCGAGACATCGCCGCCGCGCTGCATCTTCACGGTGCCATCCTTGTCGTAGAACGCGAAATAGGGCTCGCCATCCGCCGTGCCGGTCATGGTGTTGCCGATCAACCTCTCGATCGCGACGTGCCCGGTGAGCTTTGCCAAGGCCGAAGGCGAGGGCGCTTGCTGGGCGAATGCCAAGCTTGAGACGAGCATCGAAATGCAGATGGCAAGCAGAGCGCGGCACATTCCCGTCTCCCTTTTGCGGGAGAAGCTGCCCCTCGCATAGCGCGGGACGGATGGTGCATGTGCCAAGCGGGTCCCTCAACCGGCCCGGCTTCGCTTCGCCACCCTCTTCCGCTTTGCAGGAGAGGGAAGGGCGCCGAACACCCTCTCGAAGATCGTGTCGACATGCTTGAGGTGGTAGCCGAGATCGAATTTCGCGCCGATCTCCTCTTCGCTCAGATAGCGGCGCACATCCCGGTCCTTGGTCAGGAGCGCGCGGAAATCGCCTTCGCCGCGCCAGACCGGCATGGCGTTCCTCTGCACCAGCCGGTAGGCCTCCTCGCGCGAGGCTCCCTTCTGGGTGAGCGCCAGCAGCAGGCGCTGCGAGTTCACGAGGCCGCCGAGGCGGTCGAGATTCTTGCGCATATTGGCCGGATAGACGAGGAGCTTGTCGATCAGCGAGGTCAGCCGCGCCAGCGCGAAATCGAGCGCGATGGTGGCATCGGGCGCGATCACCCGCTCGACCGAGGAATGCGAGATGTCGCGCTCATGCCACAGGGCGACGTTCTCGAGCGCCGGCAGAGCGTAGCCGCGCACCAGGCGGGCGAGCCCGGTGATGTTCTCCGAGATGACGGGGTTGCGCTTATGCGGCATGGCGGACGAGCCCTTCTGTCCCTCGGAGAAGAACTCCTCGGCTTCGTAGACCTCGCTGCGCTGCAGGTGGCGCACCTCGATCGCCAGACGCTCCATCGAGGAGGCGATCACGGCGAGCGTCGCGAAGAACATGGCGTGGCGGTCGCGCGGAATGATCTGCGTCGAGACCGGCTCGACGGAAAGCCCCATCATCTTCGCCACATAGGCTTCGACGCTCGGATCGACGCTCGCGAAGGTGCCGACCGGCCCCGAGATGGCGCAGGTCGCGATCTCGGCCTTGGCGGCGACCAGCCGCGCCCGGGCGCGCCCGAATTCGGCATAAGCCGAGGCGAGCTTCAGCCCGAAGGTCACGGGCTCGGCATGAATGCCATGCGAACGGCCGATGGTCGGGGTCAGCTTATGCTCGAAGGCGCGGCGCTTCAGCGCGGCGAGCAAGGTGTCGAGATCCCCGATCAGGATGTCGCAGGCGCGCTTGAGCTGCACCGCGAAGGAGGTGTCGAGCACGTCCGAGGAGGTCATGCCCTGATGCAGGAAGCGCGCTTCGGGCCCGACGATCTCGTTCAGATGGGTCAGGAAGGCGACCGTGTCGTGCTTCACCTCGCGCTCGATCTCGTCGATGCGCGCGACATCGAAGACGGCGTCCTTGCCCTTCTCCCAGACCTTTTTGGCGGCCTCCTTCGGGATCACCCCGAGCCTCGCCATCT
>JBIOEK010000287.1:0-5544 GCA_044445925.1 Hyphomicrobiales bacterium | reverse complement strand
GTCGCGGCCATGCCGATATCGAGCTGGTGGCTCCCCATGAAATGCATGATGCCGAGCGGCAAGGTGCGCTTGTCGTCCTCGGTCAGCAGCACCACTGCGTAAAGGAACTCGTTCCACAAGATGATGAAGTTCAGCGTCACGGTGGTGAACAGCGCAGGCGCGCCGATCGGTAGCGTGATCCGCCAGAAGATCTCGAGATCCGCATAGCCATCGAGGCGCGCCGCGTCGAAGAGATCTTGCGGGATCTGCGCGAAGAAGCCCTCGAGGATGTAGACGGTCATGGCGAGATGGCCGGCGACATAGACGACGATCAGGCCGGCAAGCGTGTTGTAGAGCCTGAACTCGAGCAGGATCTGGAACAGCGAGAGGATGAGGAGTTGCGGGGGCAGGATCATGCCGGACAGGATGACGAAGCGCACCAGCCGGTTGCCGCGGAAGCGATAGCGGGCGAGGCAGTGGGCGACCATGGCGCCGATGAGGGTGAGCAAGGCGACGGCGGTGACGACCACGACCGTGCTGTTCCAGAAATAGGTGCCGTAGTTGGATTTCGTCCAGGCATCGACGAATTTCTCGAAGTGCAGGCGGCTGGGCAGCGCGTAAGGGCTCGAGAAGATTTCAGGCGTCGTGCGCAGCGACATCAGCGCGACCCACAGGAACGGCCCTCCCGAAACGACGGTGTAGAGAAGGATGAAGAGCAGGAGCGGCGAGCGCCGCAGATGCACCAGCCACAAAGAAGCGGGTCGGCTCACGGCTCTTAGAACTCGAGCCTGTCGCGCTGACGCAGAAGCTGCGTCATGATGACGACGAAGGCGAGGATGATCAGGAACCACAGCACCGCGATCGCCGAGGGGTAGCCGAGATCGAAGGTGTTCCAGTCGAAGGCTCGCTTGTAGACATAGGTCGAGACCGTCTCGGTCGACCAGAGCGGGCCCCCGCCGGTCATGATCCAGACGAGGTCGAAGATCATCATCTTGCCGACGAAGGACAACACCAGAAGGTTGACAATGGTCGGCCGCAGCATCGGGATGATGATGTAGACGAGCTTCGCGAGCCAGCCGCAATTATCGAGCTCGGCCGCGCCCAGCACGTCGGCTGGCAGCGCATGCAGCGCCGCCAGGAAGATGATCATGTTGAAGCCGAGCCATTTCCAGATATGGGTGACCATCACCGACCAGAGAGCGGTGCGCGGGTCGCCGAGCCAGGATTGCTCGAGCGCGCCTAGCCCGAGCGAGCGCAGGATCAGGTTCGCAAGCCCCCAATCATAGTCGTAGATCCACACCCAGATCACGCCGACCACGACATAGGACATGAGCACGGGCGTGAACCACACGACCCGCAGCAGCTTCGCCAAGGGGGCGCCGGAGAACAGGCAAAGGGCAAGCAGCAGCCCTCCGAGCACATCGGCGATGGTCGCGACGATGGCAAAGATCGCCGTGTTGCCGACGGCCTTCCAGAAGACGAGGTCGTTCGCCAAGAGCTCCTTGAAATTGGCGAAGCCCACGAACTCCTCGACATTGTGCGGCTTGATGGTGTGGACGCTGTTCCAGAAGGTGCGCAGCACCGGGTAGACCGTGAAGGCCAGATAGATCAGCAGCGCCGGCCCGAGGAAAAGCAGAAGGGTAGCGGGCGCCGCCCGGCGCGCATCGACCCCCGATGCCGACCCCGAGCGCCCGACCAGCCGCCGCACCAGCGTCATGCAAGGGAGCTGCGAGACGATCTACCTACCCCTGCCTAGCCCTTGAAGCATGCGGTGTTCATCAGCTTCACCGCCTCGTCGACCGACAGGAGCCCGCCGGGAAAGGCGCTGTTCATCACCTGCGCGAAGCTGTCCTTGCACTGGCCTTGCGTCAGATCGCGCGGTCCGCCGATGAAATAATCGGCCCCTTTCTGGCGCTCCATCAGCTCGGTGAAATAGGCAGCGTAAGGACCGCTGAACGACTTCACATCGGCCTTGATGCCGGTCTGCAGATAGATGGTCTCGATCCAGCGCTTTCCCATTTCCGGGGTCGACATGGCGTTGATGAACTCGGCAGCGATTGGCTTTTGCTTGCTCGCGGCGTTGATGGCGAAGCTCGCCCCGACCGCAGAGGTCTTGCAGGCGTTGCAGGCACCCCCGTCCATCGCCGGAAACTGCATGACGCCCAGCGGGAAATCCTTGGGCTGGCCTCCCTTGTCCTCGGGGACGAAGGCGCGCCCCGTGTACCAGCTGCCCATGGGCAGCATCAAGGCGCCGGGCTTCGAGTAGAAATAAGAATGCGACTCGCCGAGCTTCAGCGTCATGAAGTTCTTCGGATAGGCGCCGGCATCGACGAGCTCCTTCGTCCATTTGAAGACCTCGACGATGCGAGGATCGGCAAAGGAGAGCTTGCCCGTCCACATCTTGCGGTAGTCGTCCTTGCCGAGCTTGCGCAGCAAGGCCTCGCCCAGGATATAGGCGCCGGGAAATGGACGGTCGCCGACGCCCTGCGCGATCGGGGTCATGCCGGCGGCCCTGGCCTTCTTAACGAGGTCGAGGAATTGCGCTTGCGTAAACTGGGCATTGGCGGGCAGCTCGACGCCGAGCTTCTTCAGCAAGTCCTTGTTGTAGTAGATCTCGTTCGTATAGGCTTCCTGCGGAACCCCATAGGTCTTGCCGTCATGCACCCAGACCTGGCGCGCCCATGGCTCGATATTGTTCCAATTGACGAGGTCGTCGAGGGGCGCGAGATATCCGGCCTCGACATACTCGGTCCAGTCCGGTTCGACATAGAGGACATCGGGACCTTGGCCCGCCGGCAGCGCCGTCTTCAACGCGGCAAGGAGCGGGTTCTTCTCGTACCAGGTGATCTTGACATGGACGCCCGGATGGGCCGCCTCGAGGTTCTTGGCCGCGAGCTCGCGGAACGCGACCTTGGCATCCTCATCGGCCTCATGGCTCCAGACCACGAGATCCTGAGCGCGCGCCGCCGCGCTGCAAAGGAGCATGGTCGCCAGCGCGATCGTCGCGGCATATCTTCCCAAAAGGCCCGGCTTCATCGGTTTCTCCTTCTGGCTTCTGCCAAGCTATCGCCCAAATTCCGTCATCCCTCGTTGGGGACGGGGCGAGCCGCAAGGCCGCGTCGTCGACGATACACCCCGTCGAGGATCGAAACAAATTGGTTCTTTGACGGTGAATTGATTGGGTTTCCTTATCGATTACTCCTCGACGGCGAGCTGTCGCGCCCGTGTCATGCGACTGCGCAAGTATGATCGGCTCGCGGGACCATGCCGGCGAACCCAGGCTCGTAGCGCAACGGGCAACGCAAATCAGAGGAGCAGACCATGGCCAATCCCTTTGTGCATATTGAACTCGCCACGACCGATATCGCCAAGGCGAGATCCTTCTACCAAACCCTGTTCGGCTGGAAGCTCGACGATGTCGATATGGGCTCTGGCATGACCTACACGATGATCGGCGTCGGCGAAGGGACGGGCGGCGGCATGATGAAGCAGATGCAAGCTGGCGCGCCTTCGGCCTGGCTGCCCTATGTGCTGGTCGACGACCTCAAGGCGGCGACCGCAAAGGCGAAGGCCAATGGGGCGTCCGTGCTGCGCGACATCACCGAGGTGATGGGCATGGGCTCGCTGGCGGTCATCACCGATCCGACGGGCGCGACCTTAGGCCTGTGGCAGCCCAAGGCGAAATAGGCGACGGTCAGCCAAGGGCGGCTCGATCGAGCATTGCGGTTGGCTCAAGGACCGCTACGGCGTCTCCTGGCAGATCGTGCCGACGCTGCTCGTCGAGATGCTGGGCGACCGCAATCCGGCCAAGGCCCGGCGGGTCATGCAGGCGATGCTGGGGATGATCAAGCTCGACATCGCAGGCCTCGAGGCAGCCTATGACGGCGGGCCTGACGCGCGAGGACCTTCATGAGAGCCGCGAAGCGATGGCAAGCCGCCGAAGACGAAACAGCGCTGGCGCGCCTGCGTCCTTGCCGCCATAAAAGCGCGGATTCAGCCTCGAGGGATCTTCGCCATGCGTGCCTTCTATCATCCGGACCAGTCCCTGCACGACCCGCTGCAGTTCATGCGTCATGGCCGGATGGTCGCGCCCAAGGACCTGCCGGCGCGCACCGAGAAGCTTCTCGCCGCGCTGGCGCGGCGCGGCGTCGCGCCCGAGCGGCCCGCCTCCCATGGCACCGCCCCGGCGCTCGCCGTGCATACGCCGAGCTATCTCCAGTTTCTCGAGACGGTCTGGGGGCGCTGGGAGAAGCTCGATGACCACGGGCCGGAAGCCTGGCCGAACACCTTTCCCTATTGGAGCGGCCGCAAGGAGGAGGATGCCCGCCGGCCCTGCCCTTGCGAAGGGCTCGTGGGGCAGGTCGGCTGGTATCTCGGCGATCTCTCGGTGCCGATGGGACCGAATACCTGGCTCTCCGCCTTGCGCTCCAGCGAGACCGCGGCCTCCGCAGCCGACGCGCTACTGGCAGGCGAAAGCGCGGCCTTTGCGCTCTGCCGTCCCTCAGGCCATCATGCGCGCGCCGATCGCGCTACCGGCTTCTGCTATCTCAACAACACGGCGATCGCGGCGCAGAGATTGCGATCGCGTCACGCCAAGGTCGCCATCCTCGATGTCGATGCCCATCACGGCGACGGCACGCAGCAAATCTTCTACAACCGCTCCGACATATTGACGGTCTCGATCCATGCCGACCCCTTGAACTACTATCCCTTCTTCACCGGTTATGCGGGCGAGACCGGGCATGGCGAGGGCAAGGGCTTCAATCTCAACCTGCCCTTGGCGCATGGGTCGGGCGGCGGCGCCATGACCAAGGCGATCGATCAGGCGGCGGCGAAGATCCGCGCCTTCGGCGCCGACGCGCTGGTAGTGGCGTTGGGTTTCGACGCGCATGCGCAAGATCCGCTCGGCGTGCTCAAGCTCGAGGCGAAGGATTTCGTCTCGATCGGAGCGCAATTGCGCGGGCTTGGCCTCCCGACCCTGATCGTCCAGGAAGGCGGCTATGCGATCGATGCCATCGGCGATTGCCTGAGCGGTTTCCTCGAAGGCCTCGACCCCGGCTGACGGCTGGGGCTCGGCCTGGTTGGCCGGCAGGGTGCTCGCTAGTTTCTCACCCATTTCTCCGCGAGCGCGGTAAGGTCGCCTCCAAGCCGCGGCAATTGGAAGATGGCCCCATCCGGCACGCGGCCGGCAAACCGCGTCGGAAAGCGCCTCGCATAGAAGGCGACCCAGGCGAGATCGCGCCCGGTCGGCAGGAATTGGCCCTTGCCGGTCAGCTCCGCGAACCAGGCCGGATCGCGCAGGCCGTCGAGCACCCGATCGGCGAGGCGATGGATCGCCCCGCCTTGGCGCGGGTACCAGTCCTCACCCGACTGCTTGGCGGCGAGCTCCGCCATCATCACCAGGGCGCCGAGCGCAAAATCCTGGTCGAACAGAGTGCGCTCCCCGCCCCCCATCGCGGTCGTGAGCACGCCATCCTTGTCGATGGCGCCGAGCGATTGCTCATAGGCATTTTCGCCGAAGCGCCAATGCTCGCGATCCCCCGTCGCCGCGCCGACCGCCATGGC
>JBIOEK010000286.1:0-5549 GCA_044445925.1 Hyphomicrobiales bacterium | reverse complement strand
TCGCGTCGTGAACCTTCACGCTCGCTTTCGCGACGCCAAATCGCGTCGCCCCGATGATCCCGCTCGACGAGGCGCCTTCGCGAGTGCGCGTCCGGTCAGCTTCGGCGCGTCCTCCTTTTGAGCGGCCCTTTTCTTTGTTGCGGGCATGCGAAGTCGAACGAGCGAGCCGTCGGGCATCTCGACGCAAATCAGGAGTTTGCCCCCGACGGCGCCCTTGACCATCCGCGAGATCGTAGAAACCAGCGCGTCCTGCTTGCTCTCGATTTCCGAGATGTTGGCTTGCGAAGTTCTTAATAGCTGGGCCAACTTTTTTTGCGTGAGATCGGAACCCCTTCGGAGCTCGGCAAGAGTTTGGCTTTTGGCGACGATGACATCGGCGCCTCGATTGGTCTCGGCGCGCTCTGCCGGCGAGAAATCTTCCGTCATCTCGTCCCAGCTAACGGGCATTACTTTTTTCCTTTCGGCTTCAATTTCGCTTGGTGGGCGCCGAAGCGAGCGTTCGCCGTTGCCATCAGTCGCATCGTCTGGTCTACGAGGTTCGCGACGAGCGTTTGGTCGTCGTCGTGGCTGTCGGCAAGCGCGAGCGCCAAGCCGTCTACAGGGCCGCTGAAAAGCGATAGCAGATCGCCGCGGTTGCGGCCGACATGGCGAGACGCCTCAACCCCGGACCAGAACCCACCGCGCAAAGCTCGCGAGCTCGCCGATGGCATCGACGGCGATATCGGCCGGCCGGTATTTGGCCAATGCTTCCTTGTCGCGCGCGTAATGGCCTTGCCTCGGGAAGACGGTCGTCACGCGCTCGCCCCAGATCGCCTTCACGGCATCGAGGATGCGCAGCTTGTCGTCGATGACGACGTAGCGCTTCGCCGGATAGAGGCGCTCGACGTCCGCGAGCTCGCCTTCCTTGTGGACATAGATCAGCACGTGATCGGCGAACGCCCTCCATAGGCCCGAGCGCTCGATCTTGCGCGGCTGGAAAACCGCGTCGCCGTCGGAAAGAATCACCGGCCGGCCCCATTGGCCTACATGCGAGACGGCCTCGAGCGCTCCGGCATAGAGGCGCTCGGCGAAGGGATAGTCGAGCAGCCAGCTCGACATGCGCAAGAGCGCCGGATCATGCAGCTTCTCGACGCGGTAGCGCTCCAGTGCGCCGATGTAATCCGCATAGCCGAGCTCGGCCCAAAGCTCGTCGAAGATCGCCCAATAACGGTCGCGCGCGGCACGCCCATAGGCGGCCTCGAGATGGGCGCGCAGATCCTGCTGGATCCGGTCATTGTCGAGAAGCGTGTTGTCGACATCGAAAAGGAAGGCCACGTCGTTCATGCTAGCCGCCATCGCCTCCCAAGACCTCCATCGCGCCAAGGCTCGGCGCGCCGGCCTACTCTTCCGCGAGCGGCTTTCGAGCGCAAGATGCGTTCCTTCGAAGCGCCACGCATGCCTTCCTACAACGGCAGCATCGGCAGCAGCACCCGGCTCGGACGCGAGGCGTCGGCAAAGACCGTGTTGACGGCGATGCGGGAGAGCCGCGCCAGTCCCTCGGGCTCGCCGCTATTGGGGTTCACGTCGAATTTCGGGAAATTGCTCGAGGAGATGTCGAGCCTTATGCGGTGTCCCGGAAGGAAGAGGTTCGCGGTCGGAAACAGCGTCACCGCGATCCGCCTGACCTCGCCTGGCGTCGCAAGGCGCGGATGCTCGGGATCCTCCGCATAGCGAAGCCTGACGATGCCGTCGGTAAGCAGCATGGCGTAGCCGCGCGGATAGTCAGCCGAAGGCGGGTGCACATCGATCAGCTTGGCGGTGAAATCCGTGTCGGGCGCGTCGGTCGCGATGAACAGCTCGGCCTCGATCGGGCCAACGATGCGCAGCGGCGCCTCGAGCGGCGGCGTCTCGAACACCAGCACATCGGCGCGCGAGGCCAGCGGCAGGAAGGGCGGGGCGCAACCGAAGAATTCCGGCGCCTCGACCTGGTCCTGCGGGCCTGCGCTCGCGACCGGCTCGAGGCTCGACATGGCGCCGCCGATGGTCGGCACGGGATGGGCCGGATCGAAGCGGAAGCTCAGCGCAACACTTTGCGCCTTCGGCGTTTCGACACTGAGCCTGCCATCGGCATGAAGATGATAGGGCGTGAAGACGACGCCCGGCGGGGGCCAATCCGCGGCTTCGATCCAGTGCCCGCCATGCTCGAGCTTGCCGCCGGGCGAGCGCCTGCCGCTGCCTCCGCCCATGACGAAGATGCGCGCCGCGGGCTCTGCGTCAGGCAAGCCCTTCACCGCATGCTCGAAGAAGCGCAGCCGATAGGCTCGCCAGTCGCCGGCCCAGGCATCGAGCGTCGCGCCTCTCCCGAACTCGACGTCGCCGAAGCTCGTCTGGCTGCGGTCGCCATGCGTCCAGGGGCCGAGGATCAGGCGCTGCTTGCCTCGCCCGGCGCGCTTCAGCCCGGTATAATTCATGGTGGCGGTGAGGGGGTAGGGGTCGAACCAGGACGACATGTGCACGCAGGAAGCTCGGCTGTAGCGGTCATAGAAACCCGCCGTCCAGATGCCGAGTTGGCGCCAATAGGCGTCGCAGGCGCCATGCGTCCATTGCTCGAAGAGATAGGCCTCGTAATCGGGGTGATGGCGCAAAGGCGAATGACCTTGCCGCCAGGGCAGCCGCTTGAACCAGTCGCGAATATCCTCCGCCTCGAGCGCGGCCTTCATCACCGGATCGGCCGAGGCTTCAGGCGACAGGATCGCCTGCTTATGGGCCCAGGTCGCCTGCTTCAACTCGAAGGCGCCGAATTGCCTGATGCCGCCGCGCCAGGAATCCGCGAAGCCGCCGCAATCCAGCACCTGCGCCATGAGCCCCGGCGGATCGAGGCAGCCGAGCGCCGCCTGGGTATGGGCCCCATAGGAGAGGCCCATCGTGGCGATGCGCCCGTCGCACCAGGGTTGCCGGACGAGCCAGGCGCAGCTGTCGAAGCCGTCCGTCGCGTCGCCGAGATATTTCGTGAAGCGCCCCTCCGAGCCGTGCCGGCCGCGGCAATCCTGATAGGCGACCCCATAGCCATGCGCCGTGAAATAAGCGGCGATCTCGGCGCGCGAGGCCGCCTGCGGGTTAGCCGCCGTCAGCTCGCTGCGGCTCGCGACGTTCCGCCCATAGGGGGTGCGCTCGAGGATGACGGGGAAGGGGCCCGTCGCATCGGGGAGATGAATATCGGTCGCGAGACGCACGCCGTCACGCACCGCCACCATCTCCGTCTTGTGGGTCAAGGCTTTCTCCCGCTTATGTGCGCATCTTTCGCTTACATAATGGAGATAGGGCACGATAGAGCCATTCGGATGCGTCGCACAGCGTTTCTACGATGCCTGCTCACCAAGGCTGGCCTGCACCCTGCCGGCGAACGGCATCGAAATGTTCCCCTTGCGTTCCGAGCGCGTCTTGGCTATTGACGAGGCGGAGCACCCGATTGGGCGACGTCTTTTGAGAGCTGAATATCGATTCGCTGCCGGGCACATGGGTCGCCCTCCGAGGCGCCATGTAATCGGGGCCACCTCATGTTGCAGCGCAACAAAAGAGCCAGATCCGGGGCGCAGGATTTCACCCGGGTATAACCCCGTTTAGCTGCATTTCTGCTGTTGTTTACAGCGGCTTCGCGATGCAACAATTCCGGGATAGCTCCTGCCCGTACTTCGGCTGCAGCTTCCGGCCAGGTCGGTGGCGTGCCGGCACCGCATCCGGTTCTGGTCGGGCGTGAGGAGCTTCAGCGAAACCTGTCACAGGCGAGACGGATGGGATCCTCCATGCTGAGAGCCGTCCGGAAATGGACGAATCGATCGAATGGCGTGGAGCGTCATTGCAAGCGCAGCGAAGCAAACCAAACCAGCTCTTTGCCGCGCGGCCCGAATTGCGTCGCTGCGCTCGCAATGACCGAAGCGGTATCGAGGCTCGCGACAATGCGGCTCTGCGTTGCGCTCCCTCACTCTGCCTTGAAATTCATGGCGACGCCGTTGATGCAGTAGCGAAGCCCTGTGGGCGGGGGGCCGTCGGGGAAGACATGGCCGAGATGGCCGCCGCAGCGCGCGCAATGCACTTCGGTGCGCGACATGCCGAAGGCGCGGTCCTCGCTGGTCTCGACCGCGCCGGGGAGGGGATCGTTGAAGCTCGGCCAGCCGGTGCCGCTCTCGAACTTGCCGCGCGATTTGAAGAGCTCCTGTCCGCAGCCGGCGCAGGAGAAGCTGCCGGAGCGCTTCTCATGGTTGAGCGCGCAGCTTCCCGGCCGCTCCGTGCCGTGATGGCGCAGCACCTGGTATTGCTCGGGCGTGAGGAGCTTGCGCCATTCAGCGTCGCTATGGGTGACGGGAAAGATCTTCTCTGCAGCTGCGGTCGCCATCTTCTGCTCCTCGATTGCTCGCCATCCTTAGCAAAGATGGGCCGGAGCCGCGAGACATCAAGACGATAGCTCGCGAGCCGCCATAACGGCTTTGGGAGGAGGCTTGCCGGCCATTGCGGCTCAGCGCCTCGTGAAATACTCCCTCAGCATCCGCTCATAGATGGCGGTGAGGCGCTCGAGATCGGCGATCGAGGCGCGCTCGTCGACGCCATGCATGGTGTCGCCCACGAGGCCGAACTCGATCACTGGGCAATGATCCTTGATGAAGCGGGCATCAGAGGTGCCCCCGCTGGTGGAGAGGGCGGGCGTCCGCCCCGTCTCGGCCGCGATCGCCCGCATGACCAGCTCGACGAAGCCGCCGGGCTCGGCGAGGAAGGAGACCGAATTGGTCGGCTCGAACACGAGCTCAAAGGCCGAATTCCCCGCGGCGCCCCGGCAGCGGCGCTCGATCTCGGCCGCGAGCGTCTCCGGGGACCAGCGATCATTGAAGCGGATGTTGAAACGCAGCCTCGTCCTCGCCGGGATGACGTTCGAGGCGGGGTTCGCAGTGTCGATCGAGACGATCTGCAGCGAGGACGCGTCGAAATGCGCCGATCCCCGGTCAAGCGGCTGCGTTAAGGCGGCGATGAAGGCCGGGAGCCGATGCAGGGGATTATCGGCAAGCGCCGGGTAGGCGACATGGCCCTGCTTGCCGGTGACGGTCAGCGTTCCGGTGAGCGAGCCGCGCCGCCCGATCTTGATCATCTCGCCGATGACGGAAGGGTTGGTCGGCTCGCCGAGGATGCAATGGTCGAAGGCTTCCCCGCGCGCCTTCGCCCATTCGAGGAGCTTCACCGTGCCGTTGACGGCCGGGCCTTCCTCGTCGCCCGTGATCAGGAAGGCGATCGAGCCAAGGGGGCGGCCGGCGGAGCCGAGATATCGCGCCACGCCTGCGAGCATCGCGGCGATGCCGCCCTTCATGTCGACGGCGCCGCGTCCATAGACGAAGCCCCCCGCGAGGTCGCCCGAGAAGGGGCCGTGGCTCCAGCGCTCCTCGTCGCCGGCCGGCACTACATCGACATGGCCGGCGAAGACGAGGCAGGGGGACTCGCTGCCGAACCGCGCATACAGGTACTCGCCCTTGTCGGCCCCCACCGCGAAAACCGGCCGCTCGCACGCAAAGCAGAGCGCGAGCCGG
>JBIOEK010000285.1:0-5560 GCA_044445925.1 Hyphomicrobiales bacterium | reverse complement strand
GAACAGCCCGATGAAGGGCGCGACCGACGCGATGACAGCGAGATTGGGCAGGCCGCCTTGGGCACGCGTCAGCAGCTTCTGCCCGGCGCGGCTCATGGCCTCCGCGATGCGGACGCGCCGCTCGCCGACGGTCTCGCCCGGGATCGACAGGGCGGCGGCCTGGCGACCCGCCGACAGCAGCGGATCGAGGAGATCGGCACGGCGGTCTGCGCCGCCCTGCCGCAGCGCCCCGATCGACCGGGCAAGACGCAGCACCGACCAGATACCCTCGACGATCAGTATCCAACACCAGATCGAGGCAAGGACGAGGAGGAGCATGACCGCCTTCGCGACCGGGCCCGCTTCGGTGAACAGGCCGATGGGCGTCAATATGCCGTGGTCCATCAGCCTCTCCTCACTTGAACAGTCGTAAATCGACGAGGCGCGAGGACAGCTTCAGCCGGTCGAGACAGTCGCCAAGCGTCGCCGGTGCGCAAGCCGTGACCTCGTTGACGAGGACCGAGCCGATCGCGGCGCAATCGCCCTCGACCTCGAATGTGCGCACCACGGTCTTCCGGGCGCGGACCGGCGCCATCTCGGTCAGCAGGCGCCGTTGGATGGCGCCGTCGCGGCCGAAGATCGCCAGGTCAAGCTTGAGGGCGTCGATGGCGATCGCCGAGGCGTTTTCCACGACGAAGGACAGGCGGCACTTGCCCGCCGACGCCTCAACCGCATTCAGCTCCACTTTGAGGGGCTCGTCGGCCGCGCTCGGGAGCATGCCAAGCATCAAAGCCAAGGCTGCCGCAATTCCCTTGATCACCGAACCCACTCCCCTTCGCACGAAATCTCCTGGCCGCCTGGACCTCGGCGCTGCCGGCAGCAGCAGCCGTCAGCAACTAGAATTGGCAATGCTATATCATTCCAATCATGAGATAAGAGGAGCCTTCGCCGAGGCGGATATTTCACGTGTCGGGCCCTCAGCCGTTCCGGCCTCTGTGGATCAGACGGCCTCGCTTCGACGAATTGCTCGCGGCGTTTCCTTGCCGCGCAACGGTTCCCGATCCGTGCCCCGCCTTCGCTTGGGCGGCGGGCTTCGCGAGAATGGAGTTCGCGAGAACAGACTTCGACGGAGAAGGGATCTGCGCGCGGCACTCGGCGCATTCGCCCTCGATCTCGATCACCCGACGCCTGGGCTCGAACCCTGCCTCGGTCGCGGCTTCGCGCAAATCGCGCTCGAGCCTGTCAGAATGGATTTCCTTCACGGTCCCACACTGGGCACAGACGAGGAAGACCGGCGTCTCGTCGTGATGCGGGGCATGGTCGCAGGGCGTGAAGGCATTGCGCATGACGATGCGATGGACAAGCTTCGCCTCCAGCAGGAAATCGAGGGCGCGATAGACGGTGACCGGTGCGATGCGCTTCTCGTCGCGGACGAGGTCGGCAAGATCATAGGCGGTCAAAGGTTCGCCACTGAGCGAGAGCTCCTGGAGCACGCGCCGGCGCATCGGCGTGAGGCGCAGATTCCGGTCGCGGCACAGTCGCTCGGCACGGGCCAGCAGCGCGCCCGAACCCTTCTTCGATCCGCCGGCCGGCCTCGCAACGTTTGATACGGCCGCGCTCATGGCTTCGACTTGACGCTTGCCATGTTCGGAGTGGGCGCCTCGCGCGTAGGCGGCGCCGGCGTTTCCCGGTGGCGGGATCGCGGCATGGCGTCATGCTCGTGCCCGGCATGCGCGGGCTTGGCCCGGCGCAGCCTGGAGACGAGATAGGCAACGAGGTAAAAGAAGCCGCCGAGCGCGGTGATCCAGAAGCTCGTCGGCCAATCCGTGTAGAAGGCGAGCGTCAGGCCGAGCCAGGCCTCGAGCAAGGCGAAAGCGACCGAAAGCAGCAGCCCCGGCCAAAGGCGGATGGCGAGAAGCTGCGCGGCCGCCGCCGGCGCCACCATCAAGGTGAAAACCAAGAGGATGCCGACGATCTGCACGGAGGCCGCCGTCGTGAGCGCCACGATGACGAGGAACATCACCGACATGAGCCGCAGCGACACGCCCTTCGCCTCGGCAAGTTCCGGTTGCAGGGTGGCAAACAGCAAGGGCCGCGAGATGAAGGCCAGGGCGCCGATGATGACGAGGCTCAAAGCCAGGAGGATGAACACCGTATCGGCATCGACGCCGAGCACGTTGCCGAACAGCAGGGCCGTCGCCTGGGACGCGTAGGCGGTGAAGAAATGCAGGAACAGCAGGCCGAGCCCGAGCGACATGGCGAGCACGATGCCGATCGCCACATCGCGCTGCTGCAGCCGCTCGCCGAGAAGGCCCATGCCGGCGCCCGCAGCGACCGTCGCGAGCAGGAGGCCGGCGAGCGGCGAGACGCCGATCAGCACGGCCCCGGTCGCTCCAGCAAAGCCGACATGCGACAAGGCGTGGCCCGCGAAGGTCTGGCCCCTCAGCACCAGGAAATAGCCGACCAACCCCGCTGCCGCGGCCACGATGGTCGCCGCCGCGAAGGCATGCACCATGAACTCGTAGTCAAACATGATGATGGTGCTCGTCCCGCTCGATCTGGTAGGCACCCGACATCACGAAGACGCGTCCATCGACGCGCACCACGTCGATCTCCGTCCCATAGAGGCGCGACAGGACGAGCCCCGTGATCACCTCTTCGACCGTGCCGATCGCGGCCTGGCAATTCCCGAGATAGAGGACCCGGTCGATGACGCCGATCAGGGGGTTGATCTCATGGGCGCTGAACAGCACCGTCAGGCCGAGCTCGCGGCTGAGCTCGGAGACGAGCTTCACGATGCCTTGCTGATGATTGAGGTCGAGGCCCATCAGCGGCTCGTCGAGCAGCAGCAGTCGCGGCTTTCCAAGCAAGGCCTGCGCCAGCAGCAGGCGCTGGCGCTCCCCGCCCGACAGCTCGGCGAGCGGGCGCCGCGAGAGGCTCGAGGCCGAGACGAGCGCGATGGCGCGATCGACATCGAAGCGCAGCGCCTTGTCGAGGATCGGCAGGCCGAAGTGCTGGCCATTGGCGGCGCAGGCGACGAAATCCCAGCCGCTGAGGCGCGAAGCAAGGCTCGCGCTGCGCGTCTGCGGCATATAGCCGAGTGCTGCCTCCGCGGCTCCGGGCGCTTGCGACAACACCCGGATGACGCCCGCGCTCGGCGCCAGGAGCCCGAGCAGAGCCCGCAGCAATGTCGTCTTGCCGGCTCCGTTCGGCCCCAAGAGCCCGATGAACTCGCCTTCCTCGACGGCGAATGAAACCTGCGACAGGACGGTCCTGCCGCCGAGCTCCAGAGTCACATCGCTGCAGGATAAAGCTTGCATCAGGCCCCGCCGGCGAGCGCCTTCTGAACCGCATCGAGCTCGCCCAGCATCCAATCCTGGAAGGTCTTGCCTTGCGGCTGCGTCTCGGTGACCCCGACGACCGGTATCCGATTGTCCTGCGCCAGCTTCGACAGGCGCTGCGCGGCCGTGCTGGTCGCCTGGCTGTTGTAGAAGAACAGCTTGACGCGCTTATTCTTCAAATCGCCTTCCATCGCGGCGACATCGGAGGCCGAGGGTTCGGTGTTGTTCATGGTGGCGAGCTGGAAGCGCTCATTGCGCATCTTGAAGCCGAGCGCCGCCGCCATGTAGCCGAAGACGGGCTCGGTCGCGGTCACCGGGATCCCCGAGGAGGCTTTGCGGATCTCGGCGACCTTGGCCGCAATCGGCTTCAACGATTCGGTGAAGGCCTTGAGCCGTTGCTCATAATCGGCCTTGTGCGCCGGATCCTCCGCGGCAAGCGCGGCCGCGAGCGCCTGGGCGACGGCCGGCGCCGTCGGAGGGTCGTACCAAAGATGGGGATTGACGCCGGTTTTCTTGTGCAAGAGATCCCCGACGATGATGATGCGCCGACCCTTAGCCTTGTTCGCCGCGATGAGCTTTCCCATCCACGGGTCATAGTCGACGCCGTTATAGATGACGATCTTGGCCGTGGCGAGGTCCTTGGCGACCGAGGGGCTCGCCTCGAAAAGATGCGGATCCTCGTCCGGATTCGAGAGAATGCTCGTGACCTTGGCATTCTCGCCGGCGAGCTGCTGGGCGATGTCGCCGTAGAAATTCTCGGCGGCCACGATAGGGATGGCGCCGCCATTCGTCTGAGCGATGGCGGGCGCGGCCGCCAAGGCCGCCACAAGAAACGATGCGTAGCGCAATTTCATGAGAGTTCCTCCCAGTGAAGGTTCAGAATGGTTATCCTGTTATAACGTTTCAGTCAATTTGCCAGAGCGCCGAATTGGCCTCGCCGACATAGCCATCAAAGATCGGAATTGGAGCGATCGACCTCCGCTTCCCTGATCGCCTCGACGATGTCGCTTCGCGAGACGAGACCGATAGGCGATCGAAGCTTGTAGGAGACGGTCTTTCGACCCGCCCGCATCACCAGAACGACCGTCTCGATTTCGGGGCAGCAAGCGCCCTCGCATTCGATTTCGTTGACGGAAACGGCGTCCTCGTCGGAAAGCGCCAGCGCTTGGCGGACCCACTCCTTGACGCGCAGGCCCGCCTCCCGATCCAAGGCCTTGGGGAAACCGCGGGCTCGCGGCCCGATCAGATTCTTGAAGCTCGTGAACAATCCGTCTCTCCCCTCTTTCGGCGCACCGATCCGTCCTGGCGCCGGCGATCTTCGCCTGCGGCAAAGCGCCGCCCGATAATCGATCTGGCCCGGCTAGCCCGGCCTCGCGCCGCAGGCCTCGAAACCTGCGCGGAGCGCCTTCGCATCCAATTGGCGCCCGATGAAGACGATCTTCGAGTTGCGCCTCTCGCCTGTCGTCCATTCGCGCTGAACGCCGCCATCGAGCAGCATATGCACGCCCTGGAAAACGTAGCGCTTGGGCTCCCCCGGAAATGCGAGAATCCCCTTCGATCGCAAAATGTTCAGCCCCTCGCGCGCCACGAGGTCCTGGACCCAGGGGAAGAATTTTTGCGGATCGACCTCGCCGTCGACATGCACCGCGACCGATTGCATCTCCTCGTCATGGTAGTGGGTAAGCCCGTGATGCCGATGTGGGACCAGGCCCCCTTCGGCATGCACATGATCATCATGATCGTCGTGGTCGTCATCATGATCGTCGTCGTGGTGGTCGTGGTCGTCATCGTCGGCTTCGAGGAAATGCGGCTCGAGATCGAGAATGCGTTCGAGATCGAAGGCGCCACGGTTCAGCAGGCCGGCGACCGGCAGCGCGCAGCCTTGTGTCTTGTACAGGGCTGCGTAGGGGTTGATCGCCCGGATCCGGGCCTCGACTTCAGCGAGCTCTCCTGGAGCTACGAGGTCCGTCTTGTTCAAGACGATCACATCCCCGAAGGCGATCTGGTTCTTCGCCTCTGGAGCGGCCTTCAGACGTTGCAGCAACCATTTCGCATCGGCGACGGTCACGATCGCATCGAGCTTGGTGCGACCCGAAATCTCGGCGTCGACAAAAAAGGTCTGGGCCACCGGAGCGGGATCGGCGAGGCCGGTCGTCTCGACGATGATCGCGTCGAATCTCCCCTTTCGCTTCAGCAAACCATCGATGATGCGGATGAGATCGCCGCGCACGGTGCAGCAG
>JBIOEK010000284.1:0-5566 GCA_044445925.1 Hyphomicrobiales bacterium | reverse complement strand
AGCGTGATGAACTGCTTGGGCATGCTCTCGCGCGAGGCCGGCCACAGGCGCGTGCCCGAGCCCCCGCACATGATGACGGGCAGGATCAAGGCGCTCTCACCGGGCATCGCCTCGATCCTCCTTCGATCGGCCGGGGAGGCTCATGAAGAGCGACAAGGTCGCCATGCGTCAAAATTCTCAGGTGTCGCTATTCGGCGCGCCAATCCTGCGCCCATAGCGAGGAGAGGTCGCCATGGCCGGTGGTCACATAACCCTTGAGCCATTTTGGGATGATATGCGGCTCGGCGCGGAAGAAGAGCGGCACATGCGGGAGGGCGGTCGCATAGATGGTCTGCATCTCGGCCCATAGGCCGATCTGCTTTTCCGGATCGAGCTCTTGCTCGGACTCGCGGATCAGCTCGTCGAGGCGCGGGATCGAGATGCCGGAATAGTTGGAGCCGCCATAGGAGTTGGCCTCGGAGGGGATGCCGCCCGTGCCGTAGTTGCGGCGCGGCGATTCGGTCACGCCGAAGGTCGAGGCATACATCACCATGCCGGGGAAGACCCGCTTCTTGAGCGTCTCCCCGAACATGGTGCGGGCCGGCTCGTTCTTGATGGTCACCTCGATGCAGGCCGCCTTCCAATTGGATTGCAGCACTTGCTGCTGCAATTCGCGCAGCCGGTTGCCGGCCGTCGTGGTGAATTCGAAGGACAGGCGCTGGCCCTTGTCGTTGCGGCAGATGCCGTCCGAGCCCGGCGTGAAGCCAGCTTCCTTGAGCAGGGCCTTCGCCTTGGCCAGATCATAGGGATAGCTCGGCACGTCCTTGAAATAGTTCGCATGCATCGGCGGCACGAAGGCGTTGGCGACCGGCTGCATGCCCTGGAACAGCTTGTCCGTCAGCGTCTTGCGGTCGGCCGCATGCACCAGCGCCTGACGCACGCGCAGATCCTGGAGCAGCGGATTGTCATGGGCGAGCTCGATATGCTCGTAGGCCAGGCTCGGCACGAACAGATAGACATAGTCGTCGGGGTGCTGCTTGCGCAGCTCCAGCGCCTGGTCGATGGTGAGCCCGACGCCTTCGCCCGCCACCATGTCGACATCGCCCGAGAGGAGATTAGCCTGCAGGGCAGCGGTGTTCTGAATGAATTTCAGGATGATGCGCTTGAAGAAGGGCTTGCCGCCGCTCCAATAGGGGTTCTGCTCGAGCACCATCTGCGAGCCCGACTGGTAATCCTTGATCAGATAGGGACCGTCATAGAGGCCAGGCGTCGTGGGCGCGCGGTTATAGACGCTCTGCTTGTTGTAGCCGCCCGTCGCCGCCACCTGCTCATAGACCGGTCCTTCGATATGCTCGGGCAGGAGCACCGCCCATTCGTTGTAGTTCGTCTGCACCGAATCGAGGTGGATGACGGCGGTGACGTCGTCGACCACATCGACCTTCTCGGCCCTCGCCCAAGCTTTGGGCAGGTAGAAGCCGGCTTTCGGATCCCTGGCGACGCGGGCCGTGAAGGCGATGTCCCGGGCGCTGACCTTCTCCCCGTCGCCCCATTTGAGGCCGGCTTTCAGCTTGAGGGTGACCGCCATGCCCTTCGAGCCGTCGGCGCGGTCCTCGATCCTGGCGAGGCCGTTCTTGATCGTCGGAAGCTCGGTGCACAGCAGGCAGGTATTCTTCCAATCCTTGTCGAAGGCGGTCACCGGCCGCGTCACGAAGCTCAGCACGTAATCCTTGATGGTCTCGGCATCCACATACCAATTGAAGCCCGAGGGGAACTGGGCGATGCCGATGGTGAGGTCGTCGTGGGCGGCTCGCGCCGTCAGGGAGGAGATGCCGAGCGCGACGAGGCCGGCGGCGAGCCGGATCGCTGCTCGATGGCGCAAGGGCTGGCTCGGCATGGGCATCTCCTCGGCTTCGGCCTGCGACAATCGACGCGTCTCCGCCAGGGCTCTTCCTTGCACAGCCCTTGAGGCTCAGGCCGGCGGCTTCTGCTCCACCTGCGCCGCCGCGGCCATCTCGGCCGCCTTCTGCTGGTAGAGGCCGGCAAAGTCGATCGGATCGATGTAGAGAGGCGGGAATCCCCCTTGCCGGACCGCGTCGGCGATGATCTGGCGGCCGAACGGGAACAGCAGCCTCGGGCATTCGATCATGATCACCGGGTGCACGTTCTCCTGCGGGATATTGGTCAAGCGGAATACGCCTCCATAGACCAGCTCGAAGGCGAAGATGAGGTTCGGCGCCTCGCCGGCTTTGCCCTCGATCAAGAGCTCGACCTCGATGTCGCCGAGCGTGAGCGGCTTGGCGTTGACGTTCACCTGGATCTGGATGTTCGGGGCCTGCTGCTGCGGCTGCAGCGAGCGCGGCGCATTCGGGTTCTCGAAGGAGAAGTCCTTGGTGTATTGGGCCAGGCATTGCAGGCTCGGCGCGTTCTGCGGCGACGGCCCGTTCGGGGGATTGTTCGCCGCCGGCCCGTTGGCGGGGTTCGTGGCCATATGAAACCTCAATCGGTGATGGGAGCGATGCGCCTTCGCCAAGCGGCTATCACGCCGGGGCCCGGCAAACAACTGCCGCGGGCACCGGCGGGCCTCGCCCGCGGACCGTGAGGCGCTCCGTTCAGGCGCGAATGACGGCCTTCTTCAATACCGCGGCCGCCAGGAGGAGGAGCGTTGCCGCAGCGCCGGCGCAGGTGAGCACGGCGACGGGCTCGGCGCCCCCGAAGGCTCCGCGCCCGACCACGCTGAGCCAGTAGCGCGTCCCGAAAACCGCGCCGACCGTGCCGATGAGCGAATTGCCGATAAGCCCGAAACCGGCCTCGCGCATCACCATGTCGGCCGCCCAGCCGAAGGTGAAGACCGCGCAAAATGCCAAGGGGGCGGCGAGGTAGAGCATTTCGGAAGAGACGGATTGCAATCCCAGAAAAGCCAACATGGGGCACCTCTCCGCGACAAAGGCCCACGCTCCCGCACCCACAATGAGCCGGCTATCCTAACCAGACCTCGCCAAAATCGTTAGAATGTCGCCGATCTAGCCGGCACCGATCATGGCGAGCCCGCTCATCAGCCCGAAGCCCAGCGTCGCCACGAAGGCCGCCGCCATGAGCTCGATCATGGCGCCGGCGAGGACGTAGCGTCCTTCCTCACCCGCGAAGCGCTGCGCCGCCCGCTTGGCGAAGACGGACAGGATCGCCAGGCCGCTGACCGTGATGGCGACGCCTGCCGCCATGGCGAGCACGGCCATGAGCCCCGCCACGACGAGCCCCTGCGACAGGGCGAAGACCAGGACGATGATGGCGCCCGAGCAGGGGCGCGATCCGGCCGCCACGACGACCGGCAAGGCATCCCGCCAGCGAAAGCTGTGCGACTGCACGAGCTCCAGCGGCACGTGATGGTCGCAGCCTTCGTGCCCCTCATGGTCGTCGTGGGAATGCAAGAGACCGTGGTCATGATGATGGTCATGATCATGGCCATGATCGCCGTCGCGAGCATGCGGCTCATGCTGGCCGGAGGCCTCCGACTTCGCGTCGCGGGGCTCCTGCGCGAGACGCGCCGCGACCGGCAGCGCCTTGCGCCAGGTCAGCACCAGGCCGAACAGCGCGATCGCCGCGAAGGAGGCGATCTCGACATAGTTGGTCAGCCGCGTCATGCCGGACGCGGTGGCGCGCAGGATCAGCGTCGCGCCGAGCACGATGGCGATCGCCACCAGCGCCTGCAGCAATGCCGAGGCGGTCGACAGGACGACGCCGCGCCACAGCGCCTGCTCGTTGGCGATCAGATAGGCCGAGATCACCGCCTTGCCGTGGCCGGGCCCGCCCGCGTGGAACACGCCGTAGCCGAAGGCGAGAAGGATCATGCCGAGCGCGAAGCCGTGATGGTCGCGCGCCGACTTCAGCGCATCCGCCATCCGGAGGTAGAACCATTCCTGCTGCGCCAAGAGCCAGCGCCCGAAGCCCGAGCCGCCCTGCGCCGCCTCATGGATGCCGACTCCGAAGGGGTGCTTCGGCGCGGCAGGCAGGGCGCCGGCGAGGAGCGCGCCGAGGCCGAACACCAGAATCGCCGCGACCGCGAGCGCCGCGAGCGCGACCCCCGCCCGCAGCGGCAGGCGATTATCCTTGGGCGCGGCGGCGACGAGGGTCATGGGCGCATTCTCCTCACGGGCAGGCCACCAGGATGCTGTCGGCAAAGGCCGCGCCCGCATCCTCGAGATTCGGCTGCTGGGTCACGTCGAGCTGCGCCAGGGACTGCTTGAGCGCGTTGTTCTGCGCAGGCTTGCGCACCAGGAGCGAGCAGCCGGCTTGCTGCCCCTGGAGCTTGACCACGTCGGCGCCTTCGGCCTGATCGAAGGCCACGAAATAGGTCGGATCGTAGACGCGCATGACGAAGGCCTTGCTCGGCTTCACCGGCTCGGCGAGCGGCAGCGTGAAATGCAAGGTGAGCTGCTTGCCGGTATCCTCGAGCCAGTAATCCACGGGCGGGCTGAACTTCACATTGCGGCCATTGGCCTTGATGAAGGTGAAGTAGTCGGCGTCCGTCAGGCCCTCCGTATTGGTCTTGGCGAGGTCGGCGAGAGTCTCGCGCGAATAGCGGCCGTCCGGCCCCTTATCGAGGCCCTGCTCCAGGAAGGAGGTGTAGAACTCGTCGAAAGTCCAGGCATGCTTGATCGCCTTCACCCGGCCCTGCGCGTCGAACACCACCACCGCGCGGGTGGTGACGAAGACATGGGGGTGAGCCTGAACCTCGAGCGGCGCCAGGACCGCGATCGCCGTGGCCAAAGCCATGGCCAAGCGGCTTCCCGGGCGCGGCGGAGATCGTTCGGGAAGCAGCGTCCGGTCGCACGCGGCGATGGAGTTCATGAGGCTCGCGGTCCGTGATCGGCGCCGGACAATATGGCGCTCGGCCAAGAAATTCCCGGCCCCACTCCACAAAAGCGCGAGATCGCGGCGAACGTGAGGCCTTGCGCATATTATACCCTTCGACCGACAAAATGTCGCGCGCGCCCTCCGGTACCGGCCGCCACGCGGCCTGCCATGCCGCGGTTGGGGCTATCCCTTCCGCGTCTTGGCCGCCCGCCATGATGCGACAAGGCAATGCTCTCTTGTCGCGATCATCCGGAGAAGCTTTGAGCTCTCGAAACCAGGGATTTCCCATGAGCGAGCCGACGGACCCGGCACAAGATCAGGACGACGCCCATTCCAGGCGCGTCTTCGTCAATCTCCTTGCGGCCATCGTATGTTTGGTGATTCTCATCGCCGGCTACTGGCTGATGAACAGGCTCTGGGAATCCAAGAAGCTGCAGGAATGCGTATTCTCCGGCCGGCGCAATTGCGGGCCTTCGCTCGAAATCACGAAATAGGGGGCGACTCGAGGCACCGGATCGGGCCGCGCGCGGCTGGCACTCGGATGCCGCCAGGGGCATCGGTGAGGGTGACGATGACGCCCTCGATCGACCTCATGTCCAACAGCTCGGGGATGGCGGCGATCTCGTTGCATCGCTGGAGCGCAGCCCAAAAGCGAGACGCGCCCCCGACATCATTTTTGCACCGCAGCGCCCTGTAAATATCAGGAGAAATACAGGTCGCGCCCCCTGTGTGGGCT
>JBIOEK010000283.1:0-5568 GCA_044445925.1 Hyphomicrobiales bacterium | reverse complement strand
GTCCGTCAGGGCCGAGAAATGGTCGAGAACTGAGGCAGATCGCAGCGGGTCGCGCATGGATGGGCTCCGAATCATCGAAGCCTTCCATGAATCATAGTCTTTGGATCAACGCTCCCTCGTTAACCCGAAGCGATTGCCCTGTGTGCCCCCCTTCGCCCTCTTGCGAGGGCTCTCGGCGCAGCCCATTCTCGGCGCAGCCCATTGCCGCCGGTGACGCCGATGGCCCTCGAACGCGGCGCTCATCGGCCTTGGCCGTCATCAACAGGATAGTCGACACAAAAGCCGTGAAAGGGACGCCGCGATGACATCTGGGCGGGAAAGGCTCTAGAATTGGGCAAGGGGTCGGGTGATTCGATTTCGAGCATGAGTGCGGCCCGCATTCGCTGGATGCCGTCAGGCACCTCTTCCTAACTGAACCGGGAAAACGCATCGATGACCGCTTCCGCGCAAAGAGCCGCCGAGCCGAGCATGGAGGAAATCCTTGCCTCCATTCGGCGCATCATCGCCGACGACCAATCGCGGGCGAGGCTGAATTCGACGAAGCTCGTAGCGGTGACCGCGCCTTTGCCGAGCGACAAACCCGTTGCGCCGGCGGCAGCGGCCGAGCCCGCCGAGACGCAAGTTCAGCTCCCCGAGGCTCATGCTTCCGACGTGGAGGCTCCGCCCGGGCCGCGGGGCGCGGCGGAAATCGTGATGGCACCGCCTGCGGAGCCGGATCAGGCCCGGCTCGACGGCCTGCGGCAAAGGCGCGATGAAGCTCGCTCGCCTGAGCCGATCGTTGCCGAGCCGGCCGCTCCAGAGCCCAAAGGCGAGGAAGCCCGCTCCGCGCAGGCCCCTTCGGGCCTCTCGTCCGCCGCCGAGCCGTTGCGCCCCCTGCCGCCAGGGCCGCGATCCGTGTCCGAGGTCGCATCGAGCTGCCCGGCGCTCGAGCCGGGCTCCTCGGCGGAGCTCGAGGGTGAGATGGCGAGGCTCGTCCAAGAGGCACTGGCCCAAGACGCACTCGCCGAAGACGCACTGGCCCAAGACGCACTGGCCCAAGACGCGCCGGCCCAAGAGGCGCCGGCCCACGAGGCACTGGCCCAAGAGGCACTGGCCCAAGACGCGCCGGCGCAGGAAAAACCCGCCAGAGAAGAGACGTTCCAAGAAGCAGCTTTCCATGAAACACTCGCCCACGCTTTGATCCAAGAACTAGGGACCCAAGGACTAGGGACCCAAGAATCGCAGCCTCAAGAATCGCAGCCTCAAGACACGCAGCCTCAAGAAGCACGGACCCAAGAAGCACGGACCCAAGAGACGTTTGTGGACGAGACAGCATCGCAAGAGACCTTTGCCGAAGGAGCACCGGTCGAGATTGCGGAAGATCACGGCTCACCGGCAGCTGCGCCCGAAGCGCAGGCCTGGCAAGCGGCATCCGAAGTCCGCGCGATGTCGCCCGCGTCCCCACGACCGCACCAGTTGGGACCGGACCGCAAGGATGTCCGCGCCGCTGAACCCCGCGCTCTCGGCGCTGGGCAGCACCCCGAACCTCGCAACCGCGAGCCGGCCGCAATGCTCTCGAGCGAGGCCGACCTTGCGGTGGCGCGTGCCTTCAACAGCCTCAGTCGCACGGTTCTCAGCGATAACGCCCGCACGCTCGAAGATCTGGTGACGGAGATGCTGCGGCCATTGCTTAAGGCTTGGCTCGACGACAACCTGCCTCCGCTGGTGGAGCGGCTGGTTAGGATCGAGATCGAACGGGTTGCGAGAGGGCGCCCGGATTAGCGCCATCGCGCCGCGCCAGGGATGGCAGCCTTTGCCACGCTCCTCCGGATCGAGAAGGGCTCCGGGCGGGAGGCCAGGACGCTATGTGCTCTTCGATCTAGACGGCACCATCACCGATCCGGCACCGGGCATCATCGGATCGGTCAGCCACGCGCTGAGGGAGCTCGGCGCCGAGGTTCCGACCTTCGAGGCCCTGCGCTGGGTCATCGGACCGCCGCTGCGCCCGAGCCTCGAGAAGCTGCTCGGAGGCAAGGAGCGTGTCGAGGAGGCGATCTTATTGTATCGGGCTCGCTACCAGGGGGGCGCGATGTTCGAAGCCGTCCTTTATTCAGGTATCGCGGATGTGCTGGGCTCGCTCGCCGCCGATGGCTACACCCTCGTGCTCGCGACCTCCAAGCCGCATGTCTTCGCGAGGCCCATCCTGGCGCATTTCGAGCTCGATCGCCATTTCACGGCGATCCATGGTGCCGAGCTCGATGGACGCAATGACGACAAGGGCGAGCTGATCGAGCATATCCTTTCCACGCAACGCATCGAGCCGTCCGAGGCCGTCATGGTGGGGGATCGCAAATACGATGTTCTCGGCGCGGCCCGCCACGGGATCGCGACGATCGGGGCTATGTGGGGGCATGGCAGCGAGGCGGAGCTCAGCGAGGCCGGAGCTGCGGCGCTCTGCGAGCGGCCGGACGAGCTCCGAGCGCTCGTGCATCGGCATCTGCCGGGACTGCGCCCCGCAGCCGAGACCTTGGCGTAGCTTCTCGCGCCGCCGCCTCAAGCGGGGATACGTTGGCTCAATTGCGCGATGGCGGCGTCGATCTCGTCGAAATGCTCGATGACGGTGTCGGGAGCAAGCTGCGTTACCGGTATGTCGGTGTAGCCGAAGGGCACGGCGATGACGGGCAGGTCCGCGGCCCGCGCCGTGTCGATATCCGTCTTCGAGTCGCCGACCATGATGGCGATTGAAGTCGAACCGCCGGCAAGCCGCACGGTTTCCGTCAGATGCCGGGGATCGGGCTTGCAAAAGGCGAAGGTGTCGCGGCCACAAATCGCCGAAAAGCGAGTGGCGACGCCAAGCGCAACGAGGAGGTCGCGAGACAGGCCCTCATTCTTGTTGGTGCAGACGGCCAGGATGTGGCCTCGGCTGGAGAGACGCTCGAGGGCGGCCTCGACGCCCGGGAAAAGCCGTGTCTGATCGACCAGGTGTTCGGCATAGTGGGTGAGGAACTCCTCAAACAGAATTTCGAGCCGGTCCGGCGTGATCCTTCGCCCTTGCACGGCAAAGCCGCGCCGCAGCAGCGCGCGCGATCCTTGCCCGATGAGCTCGCGGGCCGATGCCAGCGGGATCGCCTCGAGGCCTTCCCGCAGCAAAATGCAATTCAAGGTCGTGACGAGATCCTGCGCCGTATCGGCGAGAGTGCCGTCGAGGTCGAAGACGATGGTCGGTAGCGAGGAGGCGATGGGCATTGGCGCGATCGGTTCCTTGAGATTCTGTCGGTCGCATGTTGCGCACCGCGGCGCAAGTGCGCCTGGCGGCCATCGAGGCAAGCGTGAAGCGCCCGAGTTGCTCGAGCTTCGAAGCGTCACTGATCAGCGATCCTCGGCAATGCTATGGTGAGGATCGACGAATCGCTTAGAGCAAGTCGGGCCGGAAAGAATTCCAGCCGCTCAAGAACGCGATTGGAGGGCTTCATGTTCCGTTTGCGCTTGGCCTGTTTCAGGAAATCTCGCCTTCTCTTGAATGTCGCGCTGCTTGCCGGGACGCTCTGCCCAGCCTCCATGTCCTTTGCGGCCGGTTCCTACGACTTCGTGGCGGCGCCGGCGACGGATCTGAACCGCGTCTACCGGGTCGACCGCTCGACCGGCGAGATGGGCGCCTGCCAATACGGATTGCAGGAGGGCACTATCGGCGTCACCATCTGCTATCCGGCGGGTGAGGGCGGCGGCCCCCAGGCGCCCGGCGAATACACCATCCTCGCCTCGCGACATGACCGGGAATCGGGCGTGTTTCGCCTCAATCTGCGCAGCGGCGAGATGAGCAATTGCTATGTGCTCGAGGAAAAGGTCGTCTGCACGCCCGCGGCCAAGTGAGTGGATCGAAGCGAGCGGATCGAAGTGAATGGCCGGGTATGATCAGACACCCGGCTGCCGCATTCACTGCGGGGCGCGGCTCGCGGGCCAAAGCGCCGCAAGCGCCAGGAGCGACAGCGCAGCGGTGACCAGGAAGGCTGCCCGATAGCCGCCGGTCGCGGCGACCAGCATGGCGAAAAGGGCCGGGCCCAGCACGTAGCCGAGGAAGATGACGAGGGTCGCCCCCGAGGTCGTCTCGCCGATTCGCCCCTTCGGCGCCTCGCGGGCGACCTCGGCGAGCTGGATGCCGTTCCAGCTCGAGATGGTGACGCCGGCGATCCCCGAGAGCAGCGTGAGGGCGAGAGGCGACCAATCCGGGGTGACGATCGCGTAGACCGTGGTCGTCGCCGCCGAGGCGACGCTCAACAGCCGCAGGATCGGCAATCCGGAGCCGACGCGGTCGGCGAGCCAGCCTAGCCCGATCCGTCCCGGTATGCCGGTGAGCTGGGTCATGGCGTAGATGCCCCCGCTGGTCACGAGATCGAGGCCGAGACCCTGGTTGAGATAGGTAACGAGGAAGGCGAAGAGCGATCCCTGCCCGCAAGCGAAGAAGGCGCCCGCGAGCGTCAGGCGCGGCAGCATCGCCGATTTGCGTATCACCTGAAACGGGGCGAGCAGGTTCGAAGGGGACAGCAGCAGCGAGATCGCCATCGATTGCGCCCGATCGCGCTCGGCATCGATCGCCCGCCTGACGCGCTGCGCCAGAAGGATGGTTGCCAACGGGAAGAGCGTCACGAGCGCCATGGTCCAATCAAGGCCGAAGGCGGCGTAGAGGGCCGGCAGGGTCAGGCCCGCCAGCACGCCGCCGAGCGGCACGCCGGCCTGCTTCAGCGAGAAGACCAGGGTGCGGCGATGGGGCGGGGACAGGCGCAAGAGCACGTCGCTCCCGGCCGGGGCGGACGGGCCGTAGCCCAGGCCGACGAGGAAGCTCGATACATATTGCGTCAGGGCGGACGGCACGGCCAAGAGAAGGACGCCGATGATCCCGACGCCGAGCCCGCCCTGGAGCGCCCGGATCGGGCCGAGCCTTGCGATCAACGGATTGCCGGAGGCGAGGAACAGGATCGAGCCCGCGGTTCCGGCGGCAGCGAGATAGCCGATCGCGTCTGGCGCAAGGCCCGAGGCGGTGGTCAGGACCGGCGCCAAGGTCGGGATGAGGCGGCTGAGATAGGATACCGCCGTCTGGATGAGCACCGTGGCCGCGAGCGGGGCGATCCAGGCCGGCCTTGGAGGGAGGGTCAAGTCATCTGCTCAGCTCGGCAAGCTTCAGCGCGGCCGCGGCCTTGCCGACCTGGGCGCGGCGTTCCGCCAATCAACGCGGAACGCAGACGAAGCGTTCGTATTCGCCATCCGATCTGATCCTTGGTGAAGTTCCCGGCGCGCGATCCTGTAAAGCATTTCCATGCGAGGTGGCCACCTTCTCGTCGCGAAAACCGGCCAGCAAAGTCCTGGCGCCCCCGGCGAAACGACAATCCGGGCGCAGCCGGGCTCCATCGGAATCGGCGCAATGCCTGCCGATGCAGCTGCGCGCAGATGCGCGGTCGGCTGACGGAGGAGGTGCGCGGAGGTTGCTTTCGGCGGACCCGCCGCTATAGTCCGCGCCGATTTCCAAGGATTATGCGTGCTCGTAAGCTGCGCAAGCGGCCAAGGCGGCGCGTCGAGGAGCCACCCTTTGTTCAT
>JBIOEK010000282.1:0-5582 GCA_044445925.1 Hyphomicrobiales bacterium | reverse complement strand
GGCCATCGGGCGCAGGCAGAAGGTCGCCATCGCCATCAGCGCGCCGGTGTTGCCGGCCGACACCGCGACATCGGCTTCCTTCTTTTTCACCGCCTCGATGGCGAGCCACATCGAGGACTTCCAGCGGCCGGCGCGCAGCGCTTGGCTCGGCTTGTCGTCCATCTTCACGGCGACATCGGTGTGGTGAAAGGTCGAGAAATCCCTCACCCCCGGATAGCGGTCGAGAAGCGGGACGACCTCGCTTTCGCGCCCATAGAGCACATAGCGGATATCGGGGCGTTGCAGGCGAACCTTCGAGGCGCCGGCTACCAGCATCTCCGGCCCCTCGTCGCTCCCCATCAGGTCGAGCGCAATACGAACGGTCTGTGGCATGGCCCTCTACGGCTTGAAGCGCGCTGCCGCCGGTGCGCGCGTATCGGCGCGCCACAATAGCGCCTTGCCTGCTGCCCGCAAAGGCGCAGGGGTGCGCCTCCATCCTTCTCCATCCTTCTCCATCCTTGACACACATGGCTTCCCTGCCCAAAAGCCGGCACTCGCGCCTCCCCAGCGCGCCCTCGCATCATGCGAATTCCATAGCGTCCGGACGAGAATTTCATGACCACAGCCTTCATTTTTCCGGGCCAGGGCAGCCAGGCCGTCGGGATGGGCAAGGCGCTCCACGAGAATTTCGCTTCGGCACGCCTGGTCTTCGATGAGACCGACGCTGCCTTGTCGCAGAAGCTCTCGGGCCTCATTTTCGAGGGCCCGGAAGCCGATCTGACGTTGACGGCCAACGCCCAGCCGGCCCTGATGGCCGTATCCCTCGCCGCGATGGCGGTGCTCAAGAGCGAATGCGGTCTCGAGCTTGGCCGCGACGCGGCCTTCGTCGCCGGCCATTCGCTCGGCGAATACTCGGCGCTCGCGGCGGCGGGCGCCTTCAGCCTCGCCGATGCGGCAAGATTGTTGCGGCTACGCGGAGAGGCGATGCAGAAGGCCGTCGCGCCCGGCGAGGGCGCGATGGCGGCGCTGCTCGGTCTCGACATCGATGCGGCCGCGGCGGCTTCGGCCGAGGCCCAGAGCGAGACCGGCAAGGTCTGCCAGGTCGCGAACGACAATGCGCCGGGACAGGTCGTGGTGTCGGGGGCGAAGGCGGCCGTCGAGCGCGCCGTCGAGATCGCCAAGCTCAAGGGCGCGCGTCGCGCCATGCTGCTGCCGGTATCGGCGCCGTTCCATTGCTCGCTCATGCGGCCTGCCGCCGAGGCGATGGCGCTGGCGCTGGCGCAGCGACCGCCCCTTGCCCCCATTGTAGCGCTCGTGGCAAATATGGAGGCGCAGGCGCTGACCGACCCTACCTCGATCCGCGACAGCCTGGTGCGGCAGGTCACGGGCACCGTGCGTTGGCGGGACTGTGTCGCCTATATGGCCGCGCATGGCGTCACGCGCTTCGTCGAGGTCGGAGCCGGCAAGGTGCTCACGGGTCTCGTCAAACGCATCGCCGATGGGGCGACGCTGGTCAATATCGGCACGCCGGCCGATATCGCCGCCTTCTCCACCAGGATGTGAGCGCAGGAGCGAGTGATGTTCGATCTTTCCGGCAAGACGGCGCTGGTGACGGGCGCCTCGGGCGGCATAGGCGGGGCCATCGCGCGCGTTTTGCACGCGCAGGGCGCTTCGGTGGCGCTGTCGGGGACGCGGCGCGAGGCGCTCGAAACGCTCGCCCGCGAGCTCGGAGGGCGAGCCCATCCCTGTCCTGCGAATCTCAGCGACATGGCCTCGATCGAGGCGCTGGTGCCCATGGCTGAAAGCGCGCTCGGCTCGCTCGACATCCTCGTGAACAATGCCGGCATCACCCGCGACAACCTCTTCCTGCGGATGAAGGATGCCGAATGGGACGAGGTGATCGCGATCAATCTCACCGCCGCCTTTCGTCTGTCGCGCGCCGCGCTCAAGGGCATGATGCGCCGCAGATTCGGTCGAATCATCTCCGTGACCTCCGTGGTCGGCTCGACCGGCAATCCGGGACAGGGCAACTATGCGGCGGCCAAGGCCGGTCTCGCCGGCATGACGAAATCGCTAGCCGCCGAGGTCGCAAGCCGAAACATTACAGTCAATTGCATCGCGCCCGGCATGATCACGACCGCGATGACGGACGCGCTCAGCGAGAAGCGGCGCGAGGGCGTTCTTGCCCGCATCCCCGCGGGGCGTCTGGGGACGAGCGAGGAGGTAGCGGCGGCGGCTGTGTATCTGGCCTCCTCGGAAGCCGCCTACGTGACCGGGCAGACCCTGCATGTCAACGGCGGAATGGCCATGATTTCATGAGCTTAAGCGCAGATCGAGGGGAGCCTCGCCGTCGCTGCCTCCCCTCTCGCCAGGGCTTGCGGGATATGTTAGGAGCCAAACCGGTGTGAAGGCGCGGCGCAACTGCGGCGCATGTCATTCCCTTGGGGCAGTCGGAGGACATGTTTTGCCTCGCCGTCGACGGCAACCGCGGGAACGAAAACGTAGAACGGATTTCGGCGGACCCGGATCCAAACGATAATTGTGGCAAAGGATCAAACGATGAGCGATATCGCCGAGCGCGTGAAGAAGATTGTCGTCGAGCACCTCGGCGTTGAACCGGACAAGGTCACGGAGAAGGCCAATTTCATCGACGATCTCGGCGCCGACAGCTTGGACACGGTCGAGCTGGTCATGGCCTTCGAGGAAGAGTTCGGGGTCGAGATTCCAGACGATGCGGCCGAAACCATCCAGACCGTCGGCGATGCCATCCATTTTCTCGAGAAGGGCGCAGCGGAAAAAGGCAAGGCTTCCTGAAGCGTCGCGCCAATCGCCCCTGACCTCCTGACCATGGCTGAGCACAAGCCTGCGCGCCCCGCGGCGAATGGCTTGCGGCGTGTCGTCGTCACCGGACTCGGCATGGTGACGCCGCTCGGTTGCGGCGTGGAGCAGACTTGGTCGCGGCTGATCGCCGGGGAGAGCGGTGCTATTCGCATCGACGAATTCATCGACGTCTCCGACCTGCCGAGCAAGGTCGCCTGCCGCGTTCCGCGCGGAGACGGGTCGAACGGCAGCTTCAACCCCGATAAGTGGATGGAGCCCAAGGACCAGCGCAAAGTCGACGAGTTCATCGTCTTCGCCATGGCGGCCGCTCGCCAGGCCCTCGATCATGCGAATTGGCGGCCTTCGACCTATGAGGATCAGACGAGGACGGGCGTCCTGATCGGGTCAGGGATCGGCGGCCTCGCTGGCATCAACGAGGCCGCCCTCATCCTGAAGGAGAAAGGGCCGCGTCGCCTTTCGCCCTTCTTCATTCCCGGACGCCTGATCAACCTCGCCTCGGGCTATGTGTCGATCGAGTTCCGCCTGAAGGGCCCTAATCACTCCGTCGTCACCGCCTGCTCTACCGGCGCCCATGCGATCGGGGACGCGTCACGCCTGATCGCGCTCGGCGATGCCGAGGTGATGGTGGCTGGCGGAGCCGAATCGCCGATCAACCGACTTTCGCTCGCGGGCTTTGCCGCCTGCCGGGCCCTGTCGACGCATTTCAACGACGAGCCGAAGCGCGCCTCGCGGCCTTATGATGCCGCGCGTGACGGCTTCGTCATGGGCGAGGGAGCAGGCGCGGTCGTGCTCGAGGCGCGCGACCATGCGCTCGAGCGTGGCGCGCCGATCCTCGCGGAAATCGTCGGCTACGGCATGTCGGGCGATGCCTTTCACATCACGGCCCCGGCCGAGGACGGCGACGGCGCCTATCGATCCATGGCCGCGGCCCTCAAGCGCGCCGACATCTCCGCGGCCGATCTCGACTACATCAATGCCCACGGCACCTCGACGCCGGTCGGCGACGAGATCGAGCTTGCGGCGGTCGAGCGTCTGCTCGGCAACATGGCCGGAGCGGTCGCCATGTCGTCCACGAAGTCGGCGACCGGGCATCTCCTCGGCGCGGCGGGAGCGGTCGAAGCGATTTTCTCAATCCTCGCCATCCGCGACGGAATAGCTCCGCCGACCATCAATCTGGACAACCCCTCGGTCGAGACCCCCATCGACCTCGTGCCGCATGTGGCGAAGCGGCGCAAGATCGATGTGGCTTTGTCGAACTCCTTCGGCTTTGGAGGAACCAACGCATCGGTGGTCTTCCGTCGTCATTGCGCTTGAGTGGCGAAGCGCACGGAGCTAGCCTCTTCATGCTGGTGCGGAGCGGAGTTTCGCCACATTATCTGCCTATCAACCGGGCATGCTCAACATGCCGCCGCGCCAGCCAGGATGCCTCGTGACGGGGATGCGCGATGACGATTGACGCTGAAGCGGGGGCACTCGCCTTGGAGTCGCGTTCCACGCTAGTGGGCGCATTCCGGCGGACGCCCCGCAGCGCCAACGACGCCATGCAACCAGTTGCCCCGCCGCCTCCGCCCGAACCGAAGAAGCGCGAGCATGGGCGATTGGTGGTCATCGGTAGCGCCATCTTCACCCTTCTGCTGCTCGTAATGGTCGTCGCCGGCACCTCCATCAATTTCGTGGCGACCAAGCTGCATGAGCCAGGCCCGCTCACGGTCGACAAGCCCGTCGTCGTCAGGGGCAACAGCGCCTCCGAGATCGCCGATGTTCTCTTGAACGAAAAGGTGATCGATAACGGGCTGATCTTCTGGGTCGGCGTCAAGATGCTCGGTGTCGATCAGCGCCTTCACAAGGGCGAGTTCCAGTTCCCCGCGAAAGCCAGCATCGAGGCCGTGATCGACACTTTGGTCGAGGGCAAGAGCATCGATCGCTCGGTCACCATTCCGGAAGGCAAGACGAGCGAGGAAGTGGTGGCGATCTTGAAGGCGAACGAGTTTCTCGCCGGCGAGATCAAGGACGTTCCTAAAGAGGGCACGCTGATGCCCGACACCTACAAGTTCACGCGCGGCGACCCGAGGGCAAAGATCTTGACTTGGATGGCGGATGCGCAACGCACCGTGCTGAACGACATCTGGAAGCGCCGCTCGGCCGACCTTCCCATACGGTCGGCCCAGGAGCTCGTGATCCTCGCCTCGATCGTGGAGAAGGAAACCAGCAAGGCCGATGAGCGACCGCGCATCGCCGGGCTATTCATGAATCGCCTCAATGCACATATGCGCCTTCAATCCGATCCGACCATCGTCTACGGATTGGTCGGCGGCAAAGGCCCGCTGGGGCATGGCCTCACCAAGGACGAGATCGCCAAGCCTACGCCCTATAATACCTACACGATCGACAGTCTCCCGCCCGGCCCGATCGCCAATCCGGGGCGTGCCGCCATGGAAGCGGTCGCCAGTCCTTCGCGCACCAAGGAATTGTATTTCGTCGCCGACGGTACGGGTGGCCACGTCTTCGCGGAGACGCTCGAGCAGCACACACGCAATGTCGCGCGCTGGCGGCAGATCGAGGCGGAACGCGCAGCGGCAAGTGCTGCGCCCCAAGGGGGGGCGTCGCAAGGAGGCGGATCTGGAATAGGACCGCAGCCGTCTCCAGCCTCTCCGTCCCCCTCTGGTCCCGTTCCGCGTCTTGCGGCGCCTGGTGCGCAGCCCGGCGGGCAGCCGGCGCCACCCGGCGCTCCCGGCGCTCCCGGCATAGGTGCTGCAGGCTTC
>JBIOEK010000281.1:0-5592 GCA_044445925.1 Hyphomicrobiales bacterium | reverse complement strand
GGCGAACAGATAGCCGACCGGAATATGGAACCAGATCCAGTTGTCGCGGCCGCCCGCCTCGAGGACGAGCACCTTGCGGCGCGGATCGGCCGAGAGGCGGTTCGCCAGCACGCAGCCGGCCGAGCCCGCCCCGACCACGATATAGTCGTAACTGCCGAAATCTAGGGGTTCCTGGCTCATGCGGCGGCGACCGCCGGGCCGAGTGCCTCGAGGAGAGCGCGCACGCGCCTGAGATTTGTTCCGAAATCATAATAGCCGAGTTGGCTGCGCGAATATACGGCGAGCGTCGCGTGATCGGCGTCGAGCGGGAAGATCTCGACATCGACGGTGTCGGGGAAGCGCATCAGAGTGGTGCGGGCGACGAAGCGGTCATGGAGCGAGGCGTCGTCGGAGCCGACGAGGGTGGCGCCCTGCGCCAGGAGGTAGCGGCCCACCCGCCGGCGCAGCTCGCTCGCCGTAACCGCATAGCTCGGCGGCCTCGCATCGACCTTGGCGCTGCCGCATTCGCCGGGCGGGCAGACGAGCGCGTCAGTGGGCGAAGCGCGGCGCGCCACCCGCTCGAAGGCGATGGCGCCGAGATCGGGCGGCCCGAACAGCTTCTCATAGACCGCATCGAGGATATGCAGCTGGCCGGCGCCGAGGATCGCCCCCGCCAGGATGACGATCACCGTGAGGCTCGTCACGACGCCTCGCAGTGCACGCGTTCCGCTTCTCTTCGCATCGACAACCTCGTGCACCGCTTCCCCCCTCGTCATGGCCTTTGCACGCCCGCCACGATGCGCAGCATCAGGCCGCGCGGCAACAGGCGCGATGCCAAGGGTATCAGCTTGTTGCCGGCTCCGGTGACGACGAGGCGCTTGCCTGCCCGATGGCCCTCGATCGCCTGACGCGCCACCTCATGGGCCGTCATGGCGCCATGATGCATCAGACGCGACGAGGCGAGGCCCGCGACCTCGGCGAACTCGCTCAGCGTCGGACCGGGGCAGACCGTCGTCACCACCACGCCCGAGCCGCGAAGCTCTTGCGCGAGCGCTTCCGAGAAGCTGAGCACATAGGCCTTGGTCGCATAATAGACGCCCATATAGGGACCGGGCTGGAAGGCCGCGACCGAGGCGATGTTGATGATGCCGCCGCCCCGCCGCGCCAGCATGGAAGGCAGGAACAGGCCGGTGAGGCGAGTGAGCGCCGAAACGTTGACCGCGAGCATACCCATTTGCCGGTCGAGCGGCCCGTCGGCGAAGGCACCGCCAAGGCCGAAGCCCGCATTGTTGACGAGGGTGCGGACCTCGAGTCCGAGCGCCTTCGCCTTGTCGGCAAGGGCTTGGGGCGCAGCTTGTTGCGCGAGGTCGGCCGTCTCGGTCTCGACCCGCACGCCATGGGCGCGGCGCAGGTCCGAGGCGAGCGTGGCGAGCCGCTCCTCGCGACGCGCGGTGAGGAGGAGATTTTCGCCGCTCGCCGCGAGAATGCGCGCGAGCTCGGCGCCGATGCCGGCCGAAGCGCCGGTAATCAGCGTCGCTTGCGTCGCCGCTGTCATGTCCCGCCTCGCGAACCGAGTTTCTGCTTCACGCGAACCTCGCCTGCAAATAGGTGGTGATCGGGCGTTCGGCCAGCCAATGCACGACGAGCGAAGCGATGGCGGCGCAGATGACGATGAGCGCGAGATAAGGAAAGGGGCCGATGACAGGCGCGAGGCCGAGCCGGATCAGCGCCTCGCGCAGCGGCCTGAAGACGAAGGGATGGATGAGATAGAGCGCATAGGAGGCTTCGCCCAGCGCCACCAGCAAGGTCCAGGCACCGCTTGATCCGGGCTCGCGCGCGGCGCCCGGTTCGCCGAGCGCGGCCGCCGCGACCAGGAGCGTCGCCGGCACGCCCCAGGCGGCGACCCGCGTGAAATCGAGCCCCTGCTCGATGGCGAGCGGATCTCGCATCAGGCCGAACGGGTCCGAGGCCAGGAGCGCCAGCGCCGCGCCCATGAGGCAAAGGCGCAGGAGGAGGGGAAGGCGCAGGCCCGCGAGGCGAAGCGTCGCGATCCCCATCCCGGCGACGAAGAGCAGGATCATCGGGGCGGACCAGAAGCCGAGCATGGCATTCACCGGTCGCGCCAGGAGCCCGAAGAGCGAAAGCCCGACAAGGGCGGTGGCGATGCCGGCGACCGCCAAGGGGCGGCGAAGCGGCAGGAACAGCGCGAACACGACATAGAAGAACATCTCGTAATTCAGCGTCCAGCCGAGCGAATAGATGGGCTGCGTCACGCCGTCCGGGCGCAGCGTCGGGACGAAGGCGAAGGAGGAGAGCGTCATGGCGAGCGAAGGTTGCGCACCGCTGACCGCGCCGGGAATCAGCAGCGAGGCGGCGAGAACCAGCGCCGTGGTCGCCCAATAGAGCGGCACGATGCGTGCGGCGCGTCGCCACAGGAAGCGCCGCGGCCCGTCCGGCGCCGCAAACAGCTTTTGCGAGGCATGCACCATGACGAAGCCCGAGATGACGAAGAAGAGATCGACGCCAGCGGGCCAGGGAAGGAGCCGCGGAGGCACGAACACGGCCCCGCCGGACGCCGCGAAGGCCACGGCCTCGAAGATGCCGTGATGGATGACGATCGCCAGCGCCGCGAGCGCGCGCAGAACCTGGATCTGCTCGATATGCCTCAAGGAAAGGGCGCCTCGCGGAAGCCTAAAAGGATGCCGGGTTTCACGCCGGCGCGGCGAGGTCTAGCATTTTCCGGCGATGCGTGCTCTCGGGAAGTCATCGGAGCCTGCACCCCTCCGAGAGAAGACGCTCGTCCCTTGTATGCAAAGCTCTCGGCTGCAGAGGGCAAGGGCGCCCTCAGGTCTCGACGAGCCCCGTCGTCGCCCCGCTGGCGCTCGAATCGGCCTGGCCCTGCGGCAGGGCCAGGTAGTCATGCGAGCCCATCTCGACGAGCCGCGAGGAGGTCCGCCTGAATTCGAGCGTTTCGGGACCGGAACCGCCGAGATAAAGGGCGTCGGGCGAGGCCTCGGCGGAGGCGACGAGCTTCACATGGCGCTCATAGAGCGTGTCGATGAGCGCGATGAAGCGCTTGGCATGGTTGCGGCGCTCGAAATCCATGACCGGAATGGCGTCGATGATCAGCGTGTGGAAGCGTTGCGCGAGCGCGATATAGTCGGAGGCGCCCAAAGCCTCGACGCAGAGATCAGGGAAGGCAAAGCGCGCCACCCCTTGCGCCTGGAGCGGCACTTTCACTGCATGGCCCTTGACCTCGAGAGTCGCAGGGGCCGGCTTCGCCCCGCCGGTGAGGCTCGAGAAGACGCGGTCGAGCTCGGCCTTGGCGGCGGCGTCGGCGGGCACCAGCCAGATGCGCTCGCCCTCGAGCTTCTCGAGCCTGAAATCGGTGCGCGCCTCGAGCCGCACCACCTCGACGCGCTCCTGCAGCAGCTTGAGGAAAGGCAGGAACAAGGCCCGGTTGAGCCCGCCTTCATAGAGGCGGTCGGGCGCGACATTCGAGGTGGCGACCAGAATCACGCCCTCGGCGAACAGCGCCGTGAACAGGCGCCCGAGAATCATGGCGTCGGCGATATCGGTGACGGCGAACTCGTCGAAGCACAGAAGCCTCGCCTCCTGCGCGATCGACTGGGCGACGGGCGCGATCGGATTGCCATCCCTGATCTCGCCCGTCCTGATCCTCTCGCGGACGTTCCTGATGCGCTCATGCACATCAGCCATGAACACGTTGAAATGGGCGCGCCTTTTCGCGGCGAGATCGACGCTGTCGAAGAACAGGTCCATCAGCATCGTCTTGCCGCGCCCGACGGGACCGAAAATATAGAGCCCGCGTGGCTTTTCGCCGCCGTTCTCGCCATTGCCGAGGCCCAAGAGGCGCGTGAGCCCGAAGCGCCCCTGGCCGTTGCGCTGCCGGGCCAGGCCTCCCGCCAAGGCGTCGAGCCGCTCGACGAGGGCGAGCTGCGCCCCCTCGCGCTCGATGGTGCCGGCGGCGACCAGGGCGTCGTAGCGCTTAGCGACGGACGCTGGTGGAGCTGAGGCTTCGGAGTTGAGGGCCATCGAAACGGGTGGGGACATGCGGGGGGCATGCCCTAACCCGCCGCGAACCCCATGCCAAGGGTGGGACGGATCTCTCCTGCGGTTCCGGCGTCTCCTGCAATTTCGATTTCTCCGCAATTACTGGACATCGAAACGTCATCGCAATGACGTATTCCACCGGCGCACGTGAAGGGCTAGGATGGCTAAAATGGCAGGGGGCGTGGGATGGAGGCACCATCCCTCGGAAAGCCGACCGGCAGGGTTGGGGAACAAGAGCGTTGTCGCGCATCGCAGTCGAGCATCTCGTCAAGGATTTCGGCGGCCGTGCCGCCGTCAACGACGTGTCCTTCTCGGTCGAGAAGGGCTCGTTCTGCGTGCTGCTCGGCCCGTCGGGCTGCGGCAAATCGACCACGTTGCGCCTAATCGCCGGGCTCGAGGAACCGAATTCCGGGCGCATCGAGATCGAAGGGCGCGATGTGACGCAGCTTCCGTCCAAGGACCGCCGCATCGCCATGGTGTTCCAGTCCTATGCGCTGTTTCCGCATCTTTCGGTGGGGCAAAACATCGTCTTCGGGCTCGAGGTACGGGGCGTGCCGCGCGCCGAGCGCGAGGCGCGCCTTGGCAAAGTCGCCGCCCTCACCGGCCTTGCGCCTTACCTGGCGCGCAAGCCCGGCCAGCTCTCGGGCGGCCAGCGACAGCGCGTGGCGCTTGCCCGCGCCATCGTCAGCGAGCAGCCGGTCTGCCTGATGGACGAGCCGCTCTCCAATCTCGACGCCAAGCTGCGCCACGAGATGCGCGTCGAGATCAGGGCGCTGCAGCAAAGGCTCGGCATGACCATGCTTTACGTCACCCACGACCAGATCGAGGCGATGACCATGGCCGATCAGGTCATCCTCATGAATGACGGGGCGATCGAGCAGGCGGGCTCGCCCTCCGATCTCTACGAATATCCGGCGACCATGTTCGCGGCCCGCTTCATCGGCGCCCCTCCCATGAACCTGATCGAGGCGGAGCCTCTGGGCGGCGGAGGAGGAGGCATCGTCACCGGCGTGCGCGCCGAGGACATGCGGCTCGCTCCGGCGTCAGGCAACGGCGCCGATGCCGAGGTCACGAGCGTCGAATATCTCGGCGCCGACACCATTGTCGGCCTCAAGGGCAGGGCCGGGGAGGCGATCGCGGTGCGCGTGCAAGGGCGTGCGGGGGCGCGCATCGGGGAGCGCGCCGGCCTCTCCTGGGACAAGGCGCGCGAGCACATATTCGACCGCGCCTCGGGACGGCGGATCGACGCGGGGGCGGCGTGATGAAGGCGATGCCGTTAATTTCCGCTCCACGCCACCGACGTTTAGTCGCCGGCGCCATCTTCCTTCTCCCGCTTGCGGGAGAAGGTGTCGCCACGAAGCGGCGACGGATGAGGGTGCGTGCGACCATGCCTGCGGGATCAAGAATTCGCTCCGAAATTCAGACGTCAGGCGCCTGTCGACATCGCCCTCATCCGCCCTCATTGCGTTCGGGCCCCTTCTTCCGCAAGCGGGAGACGGGAACGCGCGCAACCGAACCATTGCGAACTTGGAGCCATTG
>JBIOEK010000280.1:0-5636 GCA_044445925.1 Hyphomicrobiales bacterium | reverse complement strand
GCGATTGCGCGTCCCGCAAAGGAGACGATTACCGCGACTTTCCCGAGCCCAGCACACGCGATGGCCAGCTCGAGAAGCACGCGGGCTACTGGAACCCCGGCCATCCCAAGCTCGACGGCGTGAAGTTCAGCATCGTGCCTGAATCCGCCACGCGCCAGGTCGGCATCAGCAGCGGCCAATACGCCATGCTGCCGAATATCGACGCCGCCACCGCCCTCCAGCTCAAGGGCAAGCCGAACGTCAAGCTCCAGGAGACGCTGGAGCTCGCCTACTCGCTCATCGGCATGAACGCCTCGAAGCCTCCCTTCGATAACCCGAAGGTGCGCGAGGCACTGAACTTCGCCGTCGACCGGGCCGAGATCGTGCAGGCCGCCCTGTTCGGCGCAGGCCAGCCTGGCGGACCGCTGTCGCCGGCGCTCAAGGATTGGGCCGTCGACGTGAAGTCCTTCCCCTGCTACGCGCACTCGACGGAGAAGGCGCAGGCTCTGCTCAAGGAAGCCGGCGTCGCGACCCCCGTCGCCGTCACCATGCTGGTGCTGCCGCGCCAGGATATCAAGGACGTCGCTCAGGTCGTGCAGCAACAGCTCGAAAAGGCGGGCTTCAAGGTGGAGCTGAAGATCCCCGAGCTCGGTCAGTTCATCCAGGATTGGCGCAACTCGAATTTCGATCTCTTCGCTTCGACCAATGCGGGCTCGACCGACCCCGACGACTATTTCTTCCGCACATTTCGCAGCGGCGGCTCGACCAACGTGTTCAAATACGCGAATGCCGAGCTCGATGCATTGCTCGACAACGCCCGCAAGGAGCTCGATCCCAAGGCGCGCAAGGCCGCCTACGACAAGGTGCAGGGGATCCTCGCCTGCCAGGGCCCGATCGCGCATTTGGCCTATGGTCAGCTGTTCACGGCGACAAGGACGAACCTGATGGGCTTCGACATCATCGCCAACCGCTCGCTGGTGAGCTTGGGGAACGCCTCGCTCGCCAAATGAGGAAAGTGAACAAGTGAGGAAGGTGCTCTAGAGCCTTTCTCGGCGAAGCATGCGCCGCTCATTCCTCGCCAACCGGCTGATCGACCTCGTCATCGTCCTGTTCGGCGTGTCGGTGATCACTTTCCTCTTGATCCGCCTCGTCCCGGGGGATGCGGTGGCGATCATGCTCGGCGCCAACACCGAGGTGACGCCCGAGCGGGTCGCTGAGCTGCGCGCCCGCATCGGTCTCGACCAGCCGATGGTGATCCAGTACGCGCAGTGGATCGGTGCCGTGCTGCGCGGCGATTTCGGCCTGTCGCTCTGGACCCGCCAGCCGGTCATCTCCGAGATCGCGGCCCATATCTGGCCGACCATGGAGCTCGCCTTCCTGGCGCTGTTCGTGGGCGCGGCGCTCGCCGTGCCGCTCGGCGTGCTGATGGCGCGGCTGCGCGGCAAGGGCTGGGAGATCGGTCTCCAGATCGGCTCGGTGGTGGGCCTCACCGTGCCGTCCTTCTGGCTCGGCATCATGATGATCCTGGTGCTGACCGCGATCGCGCCGCAGCTGCAGATGCTGGGCTATGTGCCTTTCCTCGAGGACCCGCTCGGCAACCTGGCGAGGCTCATCCTGCCGGCCTTCGCGCTCGCTTTGCCGATCCTCGCCAATCTCTCGCGCCTGGTGCGCTCGGCCATGCTCGACGTGCTGCAGCAGGACTATATCAGGGCGGCGCGCGCAAAGGGCGTCTCGGAACGCTCCATCCTCTACAAGCATGCCCTGCGCAACGCCCTGATCCCCTTCGTCACCAGCGTCGGCATCATGACCGGCTACCTGCTCTCGGGCGCCATCGTGGTGGAGCAGGTCTTCGCCATTCCAGGCGTCGGCCGGCTGATCCTCGGCGCCATCGCCGAGCGCAACTACCCGCTGCTGCAAGCCACGATCCTCCTGGTGACGATGGTGTTCGTGGGCGTGAACTTCCTCGTCGACATGCTCTATGCCTTGATCGATCCTCGGGTGCGGAACTGAACCATGCGCCGCGCCCCTCCCCTTCTGGTCGTTGCCAGCATCCTCGTCGCGGTCGTCTGCCTCATCGCCGTGCTGGCACCTTGGATCGCACCCTACGAGCCCGTGGCGCAGAGCGTGGTGCAGCGCCTCAAGGGCCCGAGCGGTCAGCATTGGCTCGGCACCGACCAGTTCGGCCGCGATGTCCTGTCGCGCATCCTCTACGGGCTTCGCGCCTCGCTCGGCGTCTCGGCCGCCGCGGTCGGCGTCGCGCTCGCGGCCGGCGGCACGCTCGGCTTGATTTCCGCCTTCTATCGCGGCTGGGTCGACCGCATCGTGATGCGCATCATGGACGTGCTCTTCGCCTTCCCGGTGATGTTGCTCGCCATCGGCATCATCGCGGTGCTGGGGCCGGGCGCGACCACCACGGCTGCGGCGATCGCGGTCGTCTACACCCCGATCTTCGCACGCCTCTTGCGCGGGCCCGCGCTGGTGATCTCGACCAGCGACTATGTCATGGCGGCGCGCTCGGTCGGCGCGTCGGATGCGCGCATCATCGCCTTGCACATCCTGCCGAACCTCGCGAGCGTCCTCCTGGTGCAGACGAGCCTGCTCATGTCGGCGGCGATCCTGGTCGAGGCCTCGCTCTCCTTCCTCGGCCTCGGCACCCAGCCGCCGGCCTCCTCGCTTGGCATGATGCTCTCGGAAGGCCGCAACTTCCTGATGCTCTCGCCCTGGAGCGCCATCTTCTCCGGCCTCGCCATCCTGCTCATCGCCTTCGTGCTCAACATGTTCGGGGACGTGCTGCGCGACAATCTCGATCCGCGCCTTAGGGGCGAAAGGTGAGAGGTGCTGAATGATCGGCCGCGCCATCAAGGCCTCGAGCTTCATCCTGCGCGGGGCGCGCATGTCGGATCCCGCGAGGCTCGCCGAGATCGCCGTCGCCTCCTACCGCGTTGCCTTCTGCGAAATCCTCGCGGCGGAATCGCTTGCCAAATGCGACGCCTTGTTCTTCGCGCCGCGCTTCGAGCGCGAATCGGAGCGAATCAGGCTCGCCGAGAAGGACGGCGCGCCGCTCGGCTTCACCCTGGTGACGCAGGCGCATCTCGACATGCTCTTCGTCTCGCCGGACCAGACCGGCCAGGGAATTGGTGCTGCGCTATTGGCCGATGCCGAGGCGCGGGGCGCAAGGACGCTGGAGATCTTCCGCGACAACCGCGCCGCGCGGCGCTTCTACGAACGCCATGGCTGGCTCGTGGCTCGCAGCTATGAGCGCGACTTTCTGGGCCGCAGCTACGCCTTCGTCCATTACGCGAAGCCCTGAGCTTCGGCAGGGACGCGACGGAGCTTATGTTGATTGCCCCTCGCCCGGCGCCGGCGCAAAGGCTCGGCTAGACAATCCCCGCGCCATTCCTTGACCTAGATCATAGCGGTCCCAGCCGGTCGAGCGCCACCGATGGTCGCAGCCTGGAGCGCGAAGGCGTTGCCTTTTGCGTCGGTGTCGCGAGCCTCAGGCGGAAAGGATCGGACATGCCAATTCCTGGAGGAGACGGGTGTGCAGCGTGACGTGTCGCGTCGCAGCTTTCTTCGAAGCTCGGCCCTGACGGCGGCGGGGGCGACGGTGATCGAGGCGGCGTCGGCAATCATCGCGCAAGCGCAAGCTGCGCAAAGCGACGGTCCGCCGGCATCCGGGCCCGGACTCGTCCTCGTCACCTTGAAGGTGAACGGGGTGGAGCGCAGGCTTCAGGCCGAGCCGCGAATGACCTTGGCCCAAGCGCTGCGCGGCCCGCTCGGGCTGACCGGCACCAAGATCGCCTGCGATCGCGGCGCCTGTTCCGCCTGCACGGTCTGGGTCGATGGCCTTCCCGTCTGCTCTTGCATGATGCTCGCCATCGAGATCGGCGCGCGCAGCGTCACGACGATCGAGGGCCTCGCCCGAGGCGAGGCGCTGCATCCGGTGCAAACCGCCTTCATCGAGCACGACGCCCTGCAATGCGGGTTCTGCACGCCCGGAATGGTGATGAGCTGCGCGGCGCTCCTGGAACGCGTCTCCGACCCGACCGCCGAGGATGTCCGGGCCGCCATCAGCGGCCATCTATGCCGCTGCGGCACCTATCCGCATGTCGTTGCAGCGACGCTTGCCGCCGCCGAAGCGCGAAAGGGATGACGATGGCGACGCAAGAGGAGCTGCGCACCGAGACCTTCCCAAGCGGCATTGCCGGGGCCGGCCTCGGCGAAGTCGAGCGGCAGATCCCATCGGACGAGCCGCCGCCGCTCCCTCCCAATGCCGAGCTCTCGGTGATCGGGAAACCGGTGGCGCGGCTGAATGGCCGAGCCAAGGTGACGGGCGCGACACGCTTCACGGTGGATGTCGGCCTTGCGGGCATGCTGCACGGCAAGATCCTGCGCTCGCCGCTGGCGCATGCGCAGGTCAAATCCATCGATGTCTCCGCCGCCGCGCGTCATCCCGGCGTCCGCGCCGTGCTGCTGATGGCGCGGCCCGATGACACGGCAGGAGCGGTCTTGCGCTATGTCGGGGCACCTGTGGCCGCAGTCGCCGCCGTTTCCGTCGCGGCAGCCCAAGAGGCGCTGCGCCTGATCCGCGTCGACTACAAGGCCTTGCCTTTCGTCGCCGACATGGACAAGGCCCGCGAGCCGGCGGCGCCACCAGTCTACGAGGTCGCCGCGGCCCCCGCGGGCCAAGCCTCGGGATTCCCGGCGCGGCTCAATCTGCCGCTGAACGGCAATGTGCGCGGGCCGGCGACCGATGGAAGGGGTGATGTCGCGCAAGGCTTGGCCGAGGCCGATATCGTCGTCGAGGGCGAGTACCGCACCCAGGTGCAGACCCATTGCTGCCTCGAGCCGCATGCGATCGTCGCCGACTGGCGGACCAATGGGCTGACCGTCCATATGTCCACCCAATTTACCGCCGGCGTGCGCCGCGAGCTTGCGGAGACGTTCGGCCTGCCCTTGAGCAGCGTGCGCGTCATCGTCGCGGCATGGGTGGCGGTTTCGGCTCGAAGTCTTCGCTCGGCAATTATGGACGGATCGCCGTTTCCTTGTCGCGCCAGGCGCGGGCACCGGTGAAGATCATCCTCGACAGGCAAGAGGAGCAGATGGATGCGGGCAACCGCCCGGCGACCTGGCAGCGCTTGCGCATCGGCGCGCGCCGCGACGGGGCGCTGACGGCGATCTCGCTCCTGAGCTACGGCACGGCCGGCGTCGGCCTCGGCGCAGGTGTCGGCAATATCGCCCAGGCGCTCTATGCTTGTCCGAATTTCGAAGCCGCGCAATACGACGTCTTCATCAATGCGGGTCCGGGCTGCGCCATGCGCGCACCGGGCAATGCGCCGGGTGCCTTCGGGCTCGAGCAGGCGATCGACGAGCTGGCCGAGAAGCTGTCCATCGATCCGCTCGCGCTGCGCGACCGGATCGACCCGAGCCCGGTGCGGCGCGAGGAGCGCCGCATCGGCGCCGAGCGGATCGGCTGGCTGAAGCGACATCCGCCCGGCAGCGATCGGGGCCCGGTGAAGCGCGGCATCGGCATGGCGCAATCGCTCTGGGGCGCCAATGTTCAGACCAATTCCGCCTGCGAGGTGCGCCTGCTGCGCGACGGCTCGGTGGAGGTGCTGTCGAGCGTGCAGGATATCGGGACCGGCATCGGCACGGTG
>JBIOEK010000279.1:0-5637 GCA_044445925.1 Hyphomicrobiales bacterium | reverse complement strand
GTAGAGCCCCTCGGGCGGCTCGATCGCTTGTGTCTCTTCGTCGAGCGGCGCCAGGCGGTGCTCCCAAGCCTCGATCGCCGCATCGAGGGCCGGCTCGCGCCGACGACGCGCCGCGACCGAAGCGCGCTCGGCCGCGTCGAGGGTGCCGAGCACATATTCGCCGGCGAGCGCCTCGATTTCGTCGTCGTCGCTCATGACGACAGGCACAATCGGAGCTGCGCCAGGCTGCGATGCAGCCAGGTCTTGATGGTGGGCACGGGCGCCTCGTAGCGCTGCGCCAGCGCTTCGCGGCTCGCTCCGTGATAATAGGCGAGCAGCACCATCTGGCGCTTCTGCGGCTCGAGCTTGTCGAGGCAGGCGAGAAGCTGGCGGAGGCTTTCGCTGCGATCGCGGGCGGCGAGGGGATCGGGATTATCGGCCGCGGGCTCGAAGCCTTCCGGCATGTCCTCGACCGAGATCGGGGTCTTGCGCCGCACCTCGTCGAGCGCCCGGTTGCGCACGATGGCCGCCATCCAGGTGACCGGCGAGGCCTTCGCGGCATCGAAGTCGCCGGCACGCTCCCAGATCTTGGCGTAGGCTTCCTGCAGGATCTCCTCGGCGAGCTCGCGCCGCCGCAGGATGCGCAGGGCCGTGCCGAACATCTTGGCGCTGGTGGCGCGATAGAGCGCCGCGAAGGCTTCCCTGTCCTTGCGCGCCACGCGCGTCATCAGATCGACGATTTGATCGGATGCCCTCATGCCGCGTCCCGTCTGGCGCGGCGCCGCCCATATCGCAGCCCAACCGCCGCAGCGGAGATTAGCGAAAATCCCTGCGGACGCCAGGGCCGTTCCGGCCGCAACGCGCGCGGCGGCATCCTCACCACTTTCGACGAGTCGCATGGTTTCCAAATAGGGCATTGTAGTCGCCTCGTCAGGTCCGCGCTTGGCGGCGCAATCGACAAGGGGGGCGTCCGGCCGCCGGACGCCCCCCCGACAATTTTCCCTCGCTCGAGCCGGCGGCGGAATGCCCGAGCCTTCCCCGCCGCCGGTTAGTGCAGCGAATCCGAAATTCGCATCACTACGAATTCAGGGCAGCATCACGGTGTTGACGACGTGGATCACCCCGTTCGACTGGAAGACGTCGGCGATGGTGATCATGGCCACGTCGCCCTTGTCGTCGGTAAGCGTCAGGCCGCGCTTGCCCTTGCGCATCACGGTGAGGCTGTCGCCTTCGACCGTCTTGAGCATGGCCTTGCCGCCGCCCTTCTCGACCATGTCGGCGAGGTCCTGGGCCGAGAGCTTGCCGGAGACCACATGATAGGTCAGGATTTTCGTGAGCGCCGCCTTGCTCTCGGGCTTCACCAGGGTTTCGACCGTGCCCGCGGGAAGCTTCTTGAAGGCCTCGTTGGTCGGCGCGAAGACCGTGAAGGGGCCGGCGCCCGACAAGGTGTCGACGAGGCCGGCCGCCTTGACGGCCGCGACCAGCGTGGTGTGGTCCTTGGAGTTGACGGCGTTCTCGATGATGTTCTTCGAGGGGTACATCGGCGCGCCGCCCACCGTCACCGTCATCGCGGCAAGGCTCCGCGAAGCCTGGAGGGTGAGGCCGGAGGCTGCGGCGAGCGCCAGCGCCATGGCGAGGCCGGCGAGCCGGATAGTCTTCCTGGAAAACATAGGGGTTCGTCCTTCTGTTGCTTGACTCTCGTCCTTGCCTCCCTCCGGGGCACGGACGTGAAAAGCTACGGGGACGCGCAGCCGAAGATTCAGGCCTGGATGGGCCTTGCGAAAGCTCAGCTGACGATCTTCTCCATCTCGGTCCAGGCGCGCCGCAAGGCCTCGACATTGAAGCCCGGCCGATGCGCGGCATCGATCACCGGCCGCTCGCGCCGCGCCACGAGGTCGATGGCATGCGCGAGGCCCTGGGCCATGTCGGGCGGCACCACGACCGCGCCGTGCCTGTCGCCATGCACGAGGTCGCCGGGCTTTACCCGCATGCCGAGCACATGCACCGTCACGTCGATTGCGGTCAGATGCACATGCGCGTGGCTCGGCATCACCGAGCCGGCGAGCAGCTGGAAATCCTTGTCCATGGCGCCGAGATCGCGGATCGAACCGTTGGTGATGCCGCCGACTACGCCAAGGCCGCGATGGATCGAGACCTGCACCTCGCCCCAGAAGGCGCCGATGCCGCATTGCTCGTCCTCGTCCTCGATGACGACGACCGCGGGGCCGGGTTGCGCGGCGACATATTCGTAATAGGCGAGGCGGCGCGAATTGAGCACATCGGCAGGCTCGCGGGGCATGGAAGAGCAGGCGATGGTCGCAGTCCTGGCATAGCCCACGATCGGGGGCAGCAAGGGATCGGCTGCGATCATCGGCTTTCGGGTGAAGCCCTCACCGAGGCGGCGTCCGGCGACCAGCTCGAGCGCGTTGCAGATGGTCGGAGTGTCGACGGAGCGCATCAAGCTCAGAAGCGTGTCATCGGCTCGCATCCTTGATCCTCCCATGATGGTCGCCAATCATGCCGACGATCGAAAATGCAATCGGCTTGGCGCCTAAGATATCGGCGAATGAGATAACCATGCCCCGCCGCAGCGATCCATCCGGCAAAGGACATTCGACGCATACACCAGGAGCGCGGCCCTATGTCTCCTCGCCATGGCGCAGGATCAGCGGCGTTTGCGAGAGCGCGAAGACGAGGGTGAGCGGCATGGTGCCGAACACCTTGAAATCCACCCAAAAATCGGTCGAGAAATTGCGCCATACGATTTCGTTCAGCACGGCGAGCACGAAGAAGAAGATGGCCCAGCGCAGGGTCAGCTTGTGCCAGCCGGCCTGCGTCAGGGTCAGCACCTGATCGAGCACCAGCGGCAGGAGCGGCTTGCCGAAGGCGAGGCCGCCGAGCAGCACCAGGCCGAACAGGGTGTTCACGATGGTCGGCTTCATCTTGATGAACAGGTCGTCATGCAGCACCAAGGTGAGGCCGCCGAAGACGAGAACCACCGCGGCCGAGATCAGCGCCATGATCGGCAGCGTGCGCGTCAACGCATAGGAGATGGCGAGCGAAAGGAGGATCGCCGCCATGAACACGCCGGTCGCCGCGAAGATGCCGATGCGGCTATTGGCGATGAAGAACAGGGCGAGCGGCGCGAATTCGAGCGCGAGCTTGACGAACGGGTTGATGGGCTTGGGCTTCTCCATGCCCCGCCTTTCGCATGAAAGCCTAGGTTAAGGAAGCGGCTCCGGTCGATCACGGCGCCGCGGGCCTAGCTAATAGGCTGACATGCCGCCACCGGGCGGCGGCAGATTGCCTCGCTTGTCCTTGACCAGCCTGTCGGGCGTGACAGTGAAAATACGGCATAACCAGGTCACGAAAGCCGAGAGCCACTTTCCGATCGCACGCATCTCGTTGCCTCCCCTCATTCGTTCCACAGCTTCTGATGTGGAGGCCGAGGCCTGTGGAAGCAACATGTTCAGGGGTTCGTTCGGGAATGACACCCGAATTCGCTTCACTTGTTCGTGGACGATCCCTTAGTCTCGCTTCGCCACGATGAACAGGCGCGGAAAGCGCAGCAGCACCTTGCCGTCGACGCGCAGCGTATAGGCCTGGGCGAGGCGGGCGCGGTAGCTCTCGAGGAAGTCCGGCCGCTCTTCCGGGCGCAGCGCCTCGATAAAGGGGCGAAGCCCGGTGCTCTTCACCCATTCGACGATGGCCTGCGGGCCATCCAGCACATGATGATAGATGCAGTGCCAGATGTCGACGCTCCGCGAGAGCGGCTTCAAGAGATCGTAATAGCTGCCGGGCTCCGGTAGCTGCCCGCGCGCCGCCGCGGCCTTCTCGAGGCGATCGGCGAAGGGGCCGGCTTTCGCCGTCTCGCGCATCAGGGCGTGCGAGGGCTCGTCGAGATTGTCGGGCATCTGCACGGCCAGCACCCCGCCCTCGGCGAGAGTGCCCATGAGGCGCTTCAGCACGGCTTGATGGTCGGGCACCCATTGGAACACCGCATTGGCGAAGAGGAGGTCGGGCGCTTCGTCTTGGGGTGCCCAGCTCCCGAGATCGCCCCTCTCGAAGCGCGTGCCGGGCAGGCGCTTCCTGGCATCGTCGAGCATGGCGGGGGAAGAATCGATGCCGATCACCTCGGCTGCCGGAAAGCGCTCTGCGATCAGCTCGGTCGAATTGCCCGGCCCGCAGCCGAGGTCGAAAGCGAGCTTCGCCTTTTCGAGCGGCACGCGCGCCAGCAATTCGCGCGCCGGGCGCGTCCGGTCATCCTCGAAGCGCCTATATTGAGCCGCATCCCAATCGGACATTCTGCCGTCTTTCGCCACCGAGATTTCGCGTGATCGGGGGTCTACACGGTCTCCTGCTTGAAGACGAGTTCACCTCGCCCCCGAGCAGGGATGAGCTTTCCTGCCGCCTCGAGCCGCGCGCGCTCAATTCGGCGAGACGGGAACGCTCCGGCTGGAGCGGCTCGGCCGAGTCGATCAAGCCGCCGCGGCTTGATCCACGGCGGGCGGCAAGATGGCGTCGAGAGCGATCAGGCTGATCATGCGTCCCTCGGTGGCGACGATGCCGCTGACGAAGTCCTTGGCCATCTTGGAGGCGACTTCGGGCGTCGACTGAATGAGGTCCTCGCTGACCGTCAAGATTTCCGACACGCCTTCGACAAGCAGGCCGATGGTCTGGTCGCGGATTTCCACGACCAGGATGGCATGGCGAGTGGTCGGCTCGGTCGGCTTGAGGCCGAGCCTCGCCGCAAAGTCGATGATCGGCAACACGGCGCCGCGCAGGTTGATCACCCCGCATACGAAGCCGGGCGCGTGGGCGATCGGCGTCGCCGGCGTCCACACCCGGATTTCCCGCACCGCCTGGACGTCGACGCAGAATTCCTGCTCATTGACCAGGAAGGTGATCATCTCGCGCTTCGTGGCGCCGTCCTTACTGCTATTGTCTACCATTGGGATCCGCCTGTTTGCCGGCCGCAGATAATGCGGGTTTCAGCTTGCGCCTTCACGAGCTCGCCTCGCTTTCGCAAGCGCCTCAGAATTCCTTCCAGTCGGCCTCCTCGCCGACGGCCGCGCCGTTGGCGACCGCCTTGAGCTGCGCCCGCGCGGGCCGCGCCTGCGGCTTGGACGCAGTCGGGCGCGCGGCGCCGGCCGGGGAGGCTTTGGCCGGAGCCCGGAAGGCGTGCGGTGCGGCTTTCTGCAGCTCGCGGCGCATTGAACCGCCGCCCGCCTGGCCGACCTTGAATTGGCTGATCAGCGCGGAAAGCTGCTGGGTCTCCTGCATGAGCGAGTGGCTCGCCGCGGTCGATTCCTCGACCATCGCGGCATTCTGCTGCGTCACCTGGTCCATCTGGTTGATGGCGGTGTTGACCTGCTCGAGCCCGGTGGCCTGCTCCTGGGCGCCGGCAGCGATCTCTCCGACCACGGAGCTGATCTCGGCGACCTGGCCCATGATCCGCTCGAGCGACTTGCCGGTCTCGGTCACCAGCTTGACCCCTTGGTCGACCTGCGTGGTCGATGTTGAAATCAAGCCCTTGATCTCCTTGGCGGCGTCCGCCGAACGCTGCGCCAGCGCGCGCACCTCGGAGGCGACAACCGCAAAGCCGCGGCCGGCATCGCCCGCTCGCGCCGCCTCGACGCCGGCGTTCAGGGCGAGCAG
>JBIOEK010000278.1:0-5643 GCA_044445925.1 Hyphomicrobiales bacterium | reverse complement strand
GGGTTCCCGGTGATCGCGGCAAGACGGGTGATCGAGATCGAGGAGGTGTTCGAGCCGATGATGACGTCTTGCTTGAGATGGCCCTTGAGGCTTTCGAAGATCTGGCGCTTGACCGCCTCGTTCTCGACCGCGGCCTCGATGACGATATCGCAACTGCCCAGCGCCTCGAGACTGCGCGCCGGCTTGATCCGCCCCAGCGCCGCCTTGCGGTCGGCCTCGGTGATCGCCCCCTTGGCGATCTGCCGGGCCATGTGGCCGTTGATGGTGGCGAGCGCGCTTTCGACACGCTCCAGCGTCACGTCGCCGATCACGACGTCATAGCCGGCGAGCGCCGAGACTTGCGCGATGCCGGACCCCATCTGGCCCGCGCCGACCACGCCGACCGTCTTGATATCAACCATGCCGCATCACCCGCTGGAGCACGATCCCGAAAAGTGGCCCCACTTCTCGGATAAGATCATGCGTTAAGACAAAGAGATAGACCTCCATGTCGATCACCCTCACCGCATCTCGCTCTGGAGCATTTTCCGGCGAAGCCTGTTCCCGCACATGCGGAGCCGGAATCGGTTCGACGCAGAAAATGCGACAACATCAACGTATCAGCGCCCTATTTGCCCAATTTGCCGAGCTCCGCCGCCAATTCTGGCACCGCCGTGAAGAGATCGGCGACGAGCCCATAATCGGCGACCTGGAAGATCGGTGCCTCCTCATCCTTGTTGATCGCCACGATCACCTTGGAATCCTTCATGCCGGCGAGGTGCTGAATGGCGCCTGAAATGCCAACTGCGACATAGAGGTCGGGCGCCACCACCTTGCCGGTCTGACCGACCTGCCAGTCATTCGGAGCATAGCCCGCATCGACCGCGGCGCGCGAGGCGCCCATGGCGGCACCGAGCCTGTCGGCGAGGGGCGTGATCACCTCGCGAAACTTCTCCGCCGAGCCCAGCGCCCGTCCGCCCGAAACGATGATCCTGGCGGAGGCGAGCTCGGGCCGATCGGACTTCGCGACCTCCTCGCCCTTGAAGGTCGACAGGCCGGGATCGGCCGGAATGGCGACGGTCTCGATGGGCACCGAGGATGCGCCATCGCCCGTCGCCTGGAAGCTCGCTATGCGCACCGTCACCACCTTCTTGGCATCGGTCGCCTGCACGGTCTGGACCGCATTGCCGGCATAGATCGGGCGCTCGAAGGTGTCGGGCGACACGACCTTGATGATGTCGGAGACCTGCATCACGTCGAGAAGGGCCGCGAAGCGCGGCATGACGTTCTTGCCGGTCGTGGTCGAGGCGGCGAGGAAGGCGTCGTAAGGGGGGGCGAGCGATACCAAGAGGGCGGCGAGCGGCTCGGCTAGCCGATGCTCATAGGCGGGGGCTTCCGCGAGCAGCACCTTCTCGACCCCGTCGAGCTTCGCGGCCTCGTCCGCGACGGCGCGGCAGCCAAGGCCGGCGACCAGCACATGCACGGGGGCGCCGAGTGCCTTGGCGGCGGTCAACGCCTTGCGCGTCGCCTCGTTCAGCGTCTTGTTGTCATGTTTGGCTAGGAGCAGCGTCGTCATCTCATATCACCCCGGCTTCGTCTTTGAGCTTGGCGACGAGCTCGGCCACTGTCTTCACCTTGGCGCCCGACTTGCGGGCCGGCGGCTCGACGGTCTTCAGCACTTTCAGGCGCGGCGTCGGATCGACGCCGAGCGCTTCCGGCGTCGTCTCGTCGATCGGCTTCTTCTTGGCCTTCATGATGTTCGGCAGCGAGGCGTAGCGCGGCTCGTTGAGGCGCAAATCCGTCGTGATGATCGCCGGCATCTTCAAGGTCAGCGTCTGCAAGCCGCCATCGACCTCGCGCGTCACATCGACAGTGCCCTCGCCGATCACCACCTTCGAGGCGAAGGTCCCCTGCGGCCAAGCGAGCAGAGCCGCGAGCATCTGCCCGGTCTGGTTGCAATCGTCGTCGATCGCTTGCTTGCCGAGGATGACGAGGCCGGGCTCCTCCTTGAGGACCACGGCCTTGAGCAGCTTGGCGACGGTGAGCGGCTCGGGCGCCTGATCGGTCTTGACCAGGATGCCGCGATCGGCCCCCATGGCGAGACCGGCGCGGATGGTCTCGGCGGATTGCTGGGCCCCGATCGAGACGCAGATCACCTCGGTCGCCTTGCCGGCCTCCCTGAGGCGCAGCGCCTCTTCGACCGCGATCTCGTCAAAGGGGTTCATCGACATCTTGACGTTGGCGAGCTCGACGCCCGTCCCATCCGGCCTCACGCGAATCTTGACGTTGTAGTCGACCACCCGTTTTACGGGGACCAGAATTTTCATATCCGCGACTTTCTACTCGGATTCTTTCTCTTGCGATTCTCTCGAGCCGGTTGCCCCAACACGGTTTCGCGGCGGTGCCGTTCGACATACGCCGTCACCGACCATCTCCGCCATGGCGCAGGTAAAACGTGGCCCTTCATCGCTGTCAACGCCGCAATCTCACATCGCAGCCCCGATTCCTCGGCTGAAAAGCCCGGGCTCAACGGTTTTGGCCCGGCATCCAGAGCACATCCTTGGTTCCCGCCGCATTGGCGAAGCGGGCCGCGACGAACAGGAAATCCGATAGCCGATTGACGAATTTGATGGCCTCCGCGCCGACCGTCTCGCCCTCTTTCTCGGCGAGCGCGACGATGACGCGTTCGGCGCGCCGGCAGACCGTGCGCGCAAGATGCAGCGCAGCCGATGCCGGCGAGCCGCCGGGCAGGACGAAGGAGGTGAGCGGGGAAAGATACGCATTCAATGCGTCGATCTCGTTCTCCAGGCGGGTGACCTGCGTATCGAGAATCCGTAGCGGCAAGCGCCGAGCCTGCCCATTGGGCTCTTCGGGTGTCGCCAGATCGGCCCCGAGATCGAACAGATCATTCTGGATGCGTGCCAGCATCGCGTCGAGCGCCGCATCGGCTCGAGTATGCAGGCGCACCAGCCCGATGCAGGCATTGGTCTCGTCGACCGTGCCATAGGCCTCGACGCGCAAATCGCATTTGAGGCGCGGCGCGCCGCTCGCCAGGCGCGTCGTGCCCTTGTCGCCGCTACGTGTATAGATGCGGTTGAGCACCACCATCGGTTCTGGTTCCCAAACGGAAAGGCGCCCCAGAGGGCGCCTCGGACATCGGCGGTCGCGTCAGAAGCTGTAGCCGATGCGCGCGCCGTAATTGGTGAGGCCGCGGTTCTGTGTGCACAGGCCGGCATTCGACATGTGCTCGACCGTGGCCGTTATGTCCCAATTGGCGTTCAAGCGGTATCCGAGCGAGGCCGACTCGCGGAAGGAGACCTGGCAGCCCATGGCGTTGTGGCCGGGCGGCACGACAGCGCCCGTCTTGCCGTTATTGACCGAGCCGCCGAACTCGGCCTCAACGAAGATCGATTTGGTGATGTCATAGGTCCAGGTGAGCCCGGCAAAGGCCTGGCTCGTCTTGCCGGCGAAGCTGATGGTCGCCCCGATGCTGGGGCGCGGCAACAGGAAGTCCCAGGCGCTGCCAGGCGCAGTGAAGGGCCTGGCGAACAGGATTTCGCCGGCGAGATCGGCCGAGCCCTTCTCCGGGCTCATCGCGTCATGCGCGAAGGTGCCGAGCCGCACTTCCGAAAGGAAAAACGCAGGTTGCGTGATCGGCGCCGCCGGCGCCCCAAAGCTCGAAGGATAGCCGAGATCGGCCGCCTGCGCCCGCTCGGTCGAGAGCAGGGAGGCGGCGAGCAAGGACATGCCGAGCCCCAAGAAAAGCGCCGCCCTCAGCCGCATAGGCTCACCTGCATACCCCGTCGAAATCTCGAACCTGCTTACGGCACCTGCCTTACGCGTAGTTGTCACCATGAACCGCGGCGGCGTCAACGGCTATAGCGACCCAAAGCCCCAGCTGCAACCAAGCCGCGACATAAATGCAACAGGAATCCGGCCCTCGAGACGCATGATTACGATTTTTCCGACGAGTCGATGCTCGCTACATCTCGATTCGCAACGGCCACGCTCATTCTCAATGGCCGCGCCACCACAGCACGAGCAGGATCAACAGAATCGCTACGGCCTGCAGCACGACCCGCAGCCGCATCAGATTTTGCGAGCGGTCGGGGCTTCCTCCCCGCAACATATTGGCGAGGCCGAGCACCAGGACGATGGCGACGGCACCGATCGCGGCGCTGATGAGGAAGGATCCGGAACTCATGCGGCGGCCTTTGTGGCACAGCGCCGGCGGCTGCGCGAATCCTCGAACTCCAGCTGCGAACTGTAGTCTAGCGCGAACTGAAGTCTAGGGCGATCTCTTGGACATGCACCCCCGCGCCCCAAGCCTGCATCCGCATGCGAGGAGGGGACTGGAGGTCAGCCTCGATAAAGGCTCGCATGGCATGCATCGAGGTCATTGATTTGGCGAAGCGCCGCCGCTGCGCCGATGGAGCACGGAAATTGCCGCTCGACCCGGACGATCTCCATACGCCGCTTGGCCTCTCCTCGGATGCAGGCCGGCGCAATTTTGCGCCGAGCGTCCGGGTGCTCCTTGCCGCCACCTTGATCGGGGCAGGCGTCGGCGCCATCAGCTACCTTGCGGGCGACGCCGATCACGCAGGCGAGCCCTTTGCCAGGGCCGAGATCGCTGCGGCGGCGCCGCAAAGCGTGGGTGCGATCGCCAAGGCGACGCCAGAAAAGGGCGGGCAAGACGACGCCGCCCAATCTGCGCGCGGTCTTGCCATGACGGGCCCGGAAATCGAGGGCGACAGCGGCGTGACGGTCGTCCGGCCGGGCGGGGGGAGCGCTCCCGGGGCGCTGGTGATCCAGGTTCCGGGTGCCCCGGCCACGGTGAAGCTCGCCGCCGCTCCCGACCCCCGTCTCATCGAACGCGGCGAGTTCGGGCCGCTGCCCCGCATCGGAACGGATGGGGCACGCCCGGCGCAGGTCTATGCGCGGCCAGCGCCTGCCGCAGCGAAGGGCCGCCCACGCATCGCCCTGGTGATCGGAGGCCTCGGCCTCAACGATCAGACGACGGCTGGCGCGATGTCGAAGCTCCCCGGTGAAGTCTCGCTCGCCTTCGCGCCCTATGGCGCCAATCTGCGGGCCCAGACCGTCAAGGCGCGCGAGGCCGGCCACGAGATCTTGCTGCAAATGCCGATGGAACCCTTCGACTATCCGCAGAACAATCCGGGACCCCAGACGCTGACCACCGATGCCGGAGCCGCGCAGAATCTGGAGCGCCTGCATTGGGTGATGGCACGCACCAGCGGCTTCGTCGGCATCGAGAATTTCCTCGGCGCGCGCTTCACCGCGGACGAGGCGGCGGTGACGCCCATCCTCAAGGACCTCGCCGATCGCGGCCTCGTCTTCCTCGATGACGGCTCCTCGGCGCGCTCGATCGCCCCGGCGATCGGGGCCTCGCTTCACTTGCCGGTGCAGCGCGCCGACATGGTGATCGACGCCGCGCCCAACGCCGCGATGATCGATGCGGCGCTGGAGCGGCTCGAGGCCATGGCACGCGAGAAAGGCCTCGCCTGCGCCTCCGGCAGCGCGCTGCCCGTCACGATCGAGCGGCTGTCGCATTGGGCGGCGACCTTGAGCGAGCGCGGCATCGACCTCGTTCCGGTCACGGCGACCCTCAACCTCAGGGGCAAGAGCTGACTCTCCTGCGCCGAAGGC
>JBIOEK010000277.1:0-5651 GCA_044445925.1 Hyphomicrobiales bacterium | reverse complement strand
GGACGTCGTGCCGCTGCCGCCCAGGCGTCCCCCCACGCTTTTGGCGAGCACGGGCGGCGGCGGCGTGACGCTGGGCGTAGTGGTGACGGGCGCAACGCCTGGTGCGGCGGCCGCGGGCGGCGGCGCAAGGCGGGGCGTGGTGGTGACGGGCAGCGCCGGCGCAACGCCGGACGCGGCGACGCGCCGGGGCGGCATAGGCGCCTCGAAGCTCGGCTGCGGCCCAACGCTTGGGGCGGCTGCGACGACCGGCCGCGCAACGCCTGTCGCGGCGGCGCTCGGCGGCGGTACAGGGCTCGGAACGGCGGCCAAGGGCGACGGCTTGGCGTCAACGATCGCCTCGGGAGCCCGACCCGCCGCGATCGCAATCGGCGCCGAAACGGCAGAACCCACCGCTTTATCCGGCATGACTTGTTTATCCGGCATGACTTGCGAATCGGCGAGCACGACCGGCTGGCGCGCAATCGGCGCTTCCGCGCGCATATTGGAGCTGGCTTCGAAGGCATCGAGCAGCTTCCAGGTGGCGCCCATCGAGGCGCCCACCACCGCGGCAGCCAGAATCCCGTAACCGATGACGGTCACGCCCAGAGCAAGCGGACGCAATTTGCGCCGCAGAAGGACGAGATCGTCGCAAGACGTAACGTCACTCACAAAGCCGGTCGTATAAGACATAATCCTCGTACTCAGACACATCGGCGCAAGCCGGCATTCCCCATGACGTCCCGGCGAAACGGTCGCCGGCTCGCCGCAGGAAATGCGGCGATAACAAAAGCCTGGACCCTAGGTCCGAGTCAACCGGGCCTGGAAGTAGCCCTATGCAAACCGCAGAAGGCTTTTTTGCGATCGATCCACCATCTCCAGGCGCTGAAGGCATAAATCCACCAGCTTGCGCCAGGCAATCCTCGACATAACCGGCAAAGCGCCTCGCTGCAGCGCCCGCCGACAGGCAGCACAATAAGCGAAGATTGGTAACGATTTCCTTTAGCTTGTATTTGCTCTCACGGAAATCGCATTACGTTGCGCCCGCACGCCAGGCGAGCGGCTCGCGCTCAATGCAACCGCGGCTTCTTGAGGTAGCTGCCGCGATCGGCGGATTTGATGCGGACCCACATGCTGCGGTTGTCGCGCACCACCTCGATCGGAATTTCCGTTCCGGCCGGACCCGAGCTCCACACCTTGCGATAAAAATCGGCGAGGCTTTCGACGCCCTGATCGCGAACGCCCGAGACGATATCGCCCTGATGCAGGCCGGCGGCGGCCGCCGGTCCGTGCTCGGCCAGGCTCGCGACCACGATCTTGCCTCGGCGTTCAGTCGAATACACGCCGAGCCAGGGTCTCGGCGGCCTGTTGATCCGGCCATGGGAGAGGAGGTCGTCGAGGATCGGCGGCAACAGATCGATCGGCACGCACACATTGAGGTCCTGGGTCATGCCCTGCTCGGTCACCTGCTGCACGAGCAGCGAACCGACCCCAAGGAGCTTGCCATCCTGGCCGATCAGCCCGGCACCGCCCCATAAGGGATGCGCCGGGGCGGTGAAGATCGCCTCGTCGAGCAGATATTCCCAATAGCCCGCGAATTCCTGCTTGGCGACGATGTTCGAGCTCACGAACCGGGTGGGGCCCCCGCCCGCCAGGATGACCGGATCGCCGAGCCTCGCCTGGCTCGATCGGCCGAGATCCAAGGCGGGAAGCTCGAGCCGGCCGAGCGCCTGCACCAGCCCAAATCCACTTTCCTGATCATAGGCGAGCGCGTGCGCGGGGGTGATGCGCCCGCGGGCGCCAACCAGCCAGACATTCTCCGCCTCGGCGATCAGGTAGCCGATGGTGAGCACGAGACCGCTCTCGCGGATGACCACACCGCTTCCCGCCCGTTCCGTGCCGAGGCTCGTAGCCGTGAAGCCGTCCTCCGGAACCGTGGAATGGACCTCCACGACGGATTGGAGGGCATGATCGAGATCCAATCCTTGCTCCTTGCGACAAGCCTATGGGGTTGGGACGTTCTTCGACTGATGCTCGCGAGGATGGGCACCCGCCAACAGCATCGTGCCTCGCAACATAGGTAAAGCGCAATTGCCCGGACGCAAGATCCCAATTCCAGCGCGCCCACGGCGTGTCATGGTCACCGCTCGCGCCGCGAAACGCCTATTCCTCGGGCTCGGTCGTGAACAGGAGCGGGTAGCCCTTGGCGCGGCCGGCCTCGGTCGCTCTCGTCGCCTTGGTCTCAGCGATGTCCTTGGTGTAGACGGCAACGACGCAGACGCCGCGCCGATGCGCGGTCATCATGACGCTGTAGGCTTGGTCCTCGCTCATGCGGAATTCCCCCTTCAGGACCGTCACCACGAATTCCCGCGGAGTAAAGTCGTCATTGACGAGGATCACCTTGTGAAGGCGCGGCCGCTGCGTCTCCCGCTTGACCTTGAAGCGTGGCTTTACGACGATCTCACTCATCGGCGGAACCGCTCCCGATGACGGCGCATCTGCAAAGATATGGCTCGAGCTCTTTTCGCATGTGACGGGCCGCGCTGTCCATTCGGCGAACCGGTCTCTCCCCAAGAGCGCTAGCCTTAGCCTAAGTGCGCTAGCCCCCCTCGGCGCACCATTCCGCGAGGCCCCGCATGAAGGCCGAGCCCGCGTCGATCTCCTCGAGCGTGATGAACTCGTCGGGCTGGTGCGCCTGGTCGATCGAGCCGGGGCCGCAGACGATGGTCGGCAAGCCGGCGCTTTGGAAATGGCCGGCCTCGCTGCCATAGGGGACGGTGACCGGGCGGTTGCGGCCGGCAAGCCTCAGCGCCAGGGTCTCGGCGGCGGAGCCGGGATCGGGAGCAAGGCCCGGAACCGAGACCTCGCAAAGCGTCTCGACGCTCGCGGCCTTGCCGTTCCGGGTCAGGCGCGGCACGACGATTTCGCGCGCAAAACGCTCGAGCCGGGCCGGGATCTCGTCGGGATCGAGGCCCGGCAGGCCGCGGAACTCCCAATAGAAGCTGCAGAGCTTCGCCATGATGTTGCGCGCCGTGCCGCCATGCACCTCCCCGATATGCACGCTGGTATAGGGCGGGTCAAAGCGCCCCGTCGGATCGCCGCGCGCCACCATCTCCTCGCCCAAGCGGTCGAGCTCGGCCATCAGCATGACCGCGCCCTTGATGGCGCTCGCCCCGAGCTCGGGCTTCGAGGAATGCGCCTCGGTGCCGTGCACATGGGTGTTGAAGACGGTGACGCTCTTATGGGCGTCGGCCGGCTGCATCGAGGTCGGCTCGCCGACGATGACGGCACGAGGCCGCGGGAAGCCGCCGCCCACCATATGGGCGATGGGGTCCCTGACGCCGAAGCAGGTCGTCTCCTCGTCATAGGAGAAGACGAGATGGACGGGCGTGCGCAGGGCCGCCTTCTGGAACAGCGGCACATGGGCGAGCGCGATGGCGCAAAAGCCCTTCATGTCGACCGCGCCGCGCCCATAAGCCCTGCCCTCGGCGAGGCGCAGCTTGAACGGGTCGGCCGTCCAGCTCTGGCCGGCGACCGGCACGACATCGGTATGGCCCGAGAGGCACACGCCGCCCCGATCGGCGGGACCGACGGTCGCGACGAGCGCCGCCTTGTCGCCCTTTGCGTTCGGCATCCTCAGGCTCGCGACGCCGAGACCCGAGAGATAGGCCTCGATGTAATCGATCAAGGCGAGATTGGATTTCGAGCTCTCCGTGTCGAAGGCGACGAGGCGCTCGAGTATCGAGAGCACCGCCTCGCGGCCGACAATGTCATTCTTGGTCATCAAGGCTCCATCTCAGCGCCGCCAATAGCCGGGCAGGAACAACACGACCGCCATGATCACCTCGAGCCGGCCGACGATCATGCCGGCCGCCAGCACCCAATAGGCCGCCGCCGGCAAATGCGCATAATCCGCGCTCGTCAGCCCCGGGCCGAAGGCAGGCCCCGCATTGGTCAAGGCCATGACGGCGGAAATGAGCGCCTCCCCGGCTCCGAGGCCGGCGAGCGCCAGCGCCAGGCCCAGGACCGCGAAGGCCGTGACATAGATGACCGCGAATGCGAAGACGGCGGTCACGGCTTCCTCGCGCAGCCGCCTGCCGCCATGCGTGAAGGGCACCGCGGCATTGGGGTGCACGAAGCGGGTGAAGGAGCGGCGCATCCCCTGCATCAGCACGGCGAGCCGGAGCGGACGCAAGCCTCCGGCCGCCGAGCCGGCGCAGCCGCCGACGAGCGCCGCCCCGATCAAGAGGAGCACGTGGAAATCGCCGCGCTGCCCGGGCTCGCCCGCCTCGAAGCCCGTGGTAGTGATGCGGCTCACCACGTCGAAGGCCGCATGGCGCAGGCCCACCCAGCCGCTCTCGATGCCGGAGAGCGCAAGATGCGTCCAGGCGACGCCGATCAGCACGAGCGCGATGACGAGGAAGAGCTGCACCTCGCGATGGCGCAGCAGCGGCTGCAGCTCCCCCTTGAACAGCATGGCGACCGTGCCGAGCGGCAGCGCCGCGAGCAGCATGAAGACGATGGCGATCCATTGCAGGTCGGGCTTGTCGAAGAACTCGAAGGAGGCCGCATGCGTCGAGAAGCCGCCTGTCGACAAGGTCGAGAAGGCATGCGCCACCGCATCGAACACCGACATGCCGCCGGCGAAATAGGCGATGGCGCACAGGCCCGTCAGGGCCGAATAGGCGCCGAGCACGCGCGGCCCCAGCCGATGCAGGCGCGACGCCTCCCAGCTCGGCCCGTCGAGCATCCAAAAGCCGTCGCCCTGGCCCTGCGGCAGGAGGCAGAGCATCAAGGCGATGAACAGCCCTCCCCCGAGGAATTGCAGGAGCGCGCGCCAGAACAACAGGCCCGTTCCGACGGCGTCGGGCGAGGCGAGCGCGCTCGCCCCGTTGGTCATCAGGCCGGACGCCGCCTCGAACAGGGCGGCGGCAAAGGGCACCTTGGCCGAGCCGAGGGCGAAGGGCGCGGCGGCGAACAAGGTGAGCAGGATCGCCGTCCCGGTCGCGAAGAGCGGCAATTCGCGCGCCCCGAACGAGTCCTGCCTGCCGGCGCCGGCGACCAGCCGCAAGCCGACCCCCAGGAAGGCGGCGGCGGCGGCGCAGACGCAGAACAATACCGCGTCGCGCCCATCGCCGAGCGCGGCCACGCCCCCCGTCAGCAGGAGGCAGAGGGCGAAAACCAGGAGGAGGCCGGCGGAGGCCGTGACGGCAGGGCGCAGATCCATCGAATCACTCATGCGCGGCGAAACGCCGCCGCCCGGACAAAATGGCAGCTTGTCTCGCATCTGTCATGCATGCGATTGCCGTGCAGGCGACGGCGCCGCCATGGCATAGTGTCGCGAAGGGAGCTTATGATCGATTCGCAATGACCCTGCCCCGCCGCCTGATCACGCCGGAACGCCGCGAGGACGACACGCTCGAAGCCTCGATCCGGCCTCAGAAGCTCGCCGATTTCGTCGGCCAGGAGCAGGCGCGCGCCAATCTCAAGGTGTTCATCGACAGCGCCAGGGTGCGCGGCGAGGCGCTCGACCATGTGCTGTTCGTCGGGCCGCCAGGCCTCGGCAAGACGACGCTCGCCCAGATCGTGGCGCGCGAGCTCGGCGTCGGCTTCCGCTCGACCTCGGGGCCCGTCATCGCCAAGGCCGGCGACCTCGCCGCGATCCTCTCCAATCT